>JAJDNY010000092.1 GCA_022340425.1 Desulfobacteraceae bacterium
TGCTGCGACAGCGAGGTCACCACGGGCAACGCCCGGGATGCATTCTCGGAAAAATCGGTGGGCCAGAGAATTCTTTTTACCTCCATTTTTACCTCCCTCGTTATTTTGGATTGTCACCTCGGGCCTGCACCGCCAGGCGAACCCAGCGGTTTTTGTCCTCGGGGTGTTTCAACCGGTACGCCGGCGGCGGCTACCGTCCCTGACGGCCGAGGCTTAGGCGGCGTTCGCATCGCGGCGCTGCGGCCCGGCCGTCGAAGCCCAGGCCGCGACCTCGGCCATCAGCCGCAGCACGGCCAGTTCCTTGGCTTTGGCCTCGACATCGATGGTGATCTTCATTCGCCGCCAGCATTCGGGTACGTCCGCAATGTCGATAAAATCGTGGTGGTGGCGGGGCGTGCCGTGGCCCCAGGGGCTCAAGGGGCTTGAAACGTGAAACAGCGCCTCCCGCTTCCAGGTGCCCAGCGCCGCTTCCGTTGCCGCCGCCTGGCAGAGCCCGTCGGGCAGGCAGCGGTGGTGGTGCACATCGTAAACCAGCGGGACCCCGGCCGCATGGCAGACCGGCAAAAGGTCCGCCGGGGTGTAGACCCGGTCGTCATTTTCCAGGGTCAGGCGCGCACGGATCGCCTCGGGCAGTTCGCCGATGCGGCCGGCCAGGCGTTTCAAAGCCGAGGTTTTGTCGCCGTAGGCGCCGCCGCCGTGGATGTTGATGACGTCGGCGGCCACCCACTGGGCCACCTCGGCGTGGTAGCGCAGATCGGCCATTGATTGACGGGTGACCTTTTCGCTGGGCGACGAGAGCAGAATGAACTGGTCCGGGTGGAAGCTGGTGCGCAGGTCGTGGCGGCGGCTGAACGCGCCGCAGTCGCGAAATTTGGCTACGATTTCGCGGTACCCTGGCAGCTCGGCGATATCGTAGCCGATCTCCGGGTGGGTTTTCAGGGGCAGAATCTGGCTGTTGATGCGAAAGGCCCCGATACCGTTCTCGCGGCAAAAGGTTAGGGCCTGCTGGAGGGCCTCGGCGTTGCCGGTGCAAATTTCGGCCAGATACCGCAACTGCTCCCGGCGTGGCCGCTTTTGCAGGAAAGCCGCTGTGGTGCGGCGGAACTTGATCGGTTCCCGGCTAAAGATGCAGCACAATCCCCAACGTGGCATGGACACCCCTCAACGGCGGCGAAGGTTGACGGTTCCGCAAAAAGTCCACTTTCTGCGTTGCGCTGCATCTCGAAGTCGCTGCGGCGTACATAAGTACGCCTCACTCCTCGAGATTTGCGCGCCTTGAAATTGAACTTTTTTCGAAACCGTCTGGTTTTTGACTTTTTACTACTTCATCAAGGTTGACGGTTCCGCAAAAAGTCCACTTTCTGCGTTGCGCTGCATCTCGAAATCGCTGCGGCGTACATAAGTACGCCTCACGCCGCTGAGATTTGCGCGCCGTAAATTGAACTTTTTTCGAAACCGTCTTTTTTTTGACTTTGACCGGTTCATCAAGGTTGGGGCGCAGAACCCGAGATTGGCAGTTTGCGCCCCTCATCTTGCCCCGATTTCTCCCGTATTGCATTCCTGTGCTTCCTAGTAATCATAAGATGTGAATATTTGCAATTCCTGCGTGCAGGAGCGACACAAGGTTCATCGCCATACACCCATCCTGGGAGGATCCATGAAAAACATCGTGCAGATTTTGCCTGTTTTGTCTCTGGCGGCTTCGCTGTGGCTGCCCCCCGCGGCCAGCGCCGCCTTCTCGGTGGAAGGGGTGGTCTTCCCCACGGTCTACGAGAGCCGCGGGCAGCGGCTGGAGCTTAAAGGGGCCGGCCTGTTCCGCTATATGGTGTTTGTCAAGGCCTATGTGGGAGCGCTTTACACCGAAGCCGATACCCAACCGGGTCAGGTTCTGGCCGATCGGGCCAAGCGGCTGGAGATTTCCTATTTTCACCCCATCGCCGGGGAGGATTTTGGGCCGGTGACCATCCGGGCGATTTCCCGCAACGTGCCTGCCGACGTTCTGGCGCGCATCCGGCCGCAGCTCGATCAGCACATCGCGCTTTATCGTGACGTCAAGCCGGGGGACCGCTACGCCCTCACCTACATTCCCGGCTGGGGCACGGAGCTGTCCCTGAACGGCGAACCGCTGGGAGTCACGCCGGGGGCGGAGTTTGCCGCCGCTATGTTCTCCATCTGGTTGGGCCCCCAGCCGCTCAATATCGATTTCAAGCAGGCCTTGCTGGGTCAGGCCTGATCACAAGCAGCCGCCGAGCGGGGTCTCTACCCTGCTCACGGCCGTGGTTCTTTCTTCCGCCACACCGCTTGAATGATCCCCCAGGGCTGTGGCCTGCCGGACCACCCCGCCGTAAAAGGCCGCACGGCCCCGTCTTTCTTGCCCGCAACACCATATTTTTGTTGCCCTGATCCCGGTTATGTGGTGTCCTGCGTGATCCGGATCGTTTCAGGGAATCCGGCGCGAAGGTCGCGCGAAAATTCTCATCAGGGGGAAGCGTGCCCACACCGCTTGAAAATCAGCCTGACACGGGCGCCAAAGAGGATGTCATCATCGAGATCCAGCACATGCACAAGTGGTTCGGGGAGTTACATGTGCTCAAGGATATCAGCCTGACCGTACGCCGGAAGGAGCGGATCGTCATTTGCGGCCCCTCGGGTTCGGGGAAATCCACTCTGATCCGGTGCATCAACCGCTTGGAGGAGCATCAGCGCGGGCGGATCCGGGTGGACGGCATCGAGCTGACCAACGATCTCAAGAACATCGAAAAAATTCGCGCCGAAGTCGGCATGGTCTTTCAGCACTTCAACCTCTTTCCCCACCTGACGATCCTGGAGAACCTGACATTGGGGCCCATCTGGGTCCGCAAGGAACCCAAAGCCCAGGCCGAAGAAACGGCCATGGCCCTTCTGGAAAAGGTGCGCATCGCCGAGCAGGCCCGGAAGTACCCCGGCCAGCTCTCCGGCGGTCAGCAGCAGCGGGTGGCCATTGCCCGCAGCCTGTGCATGAAGCCCAGCGTGATGCTCTTTGACGAACCCACCTCGGCCCTGGACCCTGAAATGGTCCAGGAGGTGCTGGAGGCCATGATCAGTTTGGCGCGCGAAGGGATGACCATGCTGGTGGTGACCCACGAGATGGGCTTTGCCAAAAGCGTCGCCCACCGGGTGCTTTTCATGGACGAGGGGCAGATCGTGGAAGAGGGCACGCCCGAGGAATTTTTCGAAAACCCCCGCAGCGATCGTACCCGGCTGTTTCTCAGCCAGATCCTGCACTAGCCGCCGTTGGCCCGATCGGCTGTCCGGGCCCCGGGGCAGCCGGGCATCCAGGTTACGGGGACCGGCGATTTGCCACCGACCTCAGCGGGTTGGCCGGTTTGTCATCCCATGGACGGAAAAGCCCCATGAAACCCATTGTCGCCATTCTTGGACGGCCCAACGTGGGCAAGTCTTCGCTCTTCAACCGGATCACGCGCTCAAAAAACGCCCTGGTGGACAACACCCCGGGCGTGACCCGAGACCGGATCTACGGCGAGGCGCTCTGGGAGGATATCCCCTTTACGGTGGTGGATACCGGGGGCTTTGTGGCAGGCGATCCGGACCATTTTGCGGGGCCCATCCGCCAGCAGGTTCAGCAGGCCATCCACGACGCCGACATCCTGGTGTTGGTGCTGGACGCCAAGGGGGGGCTCTCGCCCTACGACCGCGACATGCTCGCCCTGCTGCGGGACGTCGGCAAGCCGGTCTTCTATCTGGTCAACAAGGTTGACGGCCAGGAGCAGGAGGCGCTGCTCTACGAGTTTTACGGGCTGGGGGTGGCGCCCCTCTACCCGGTGTCGGCCGAACACGGTTACGGGGTGCCCGACTTTCTCGATGCCCTGGTGGCGGCGCTGCCCGCCGCCGCCCCCGAGCCGGCAGTGGAAATGGTGCGCGTGGCCGTTGTGGGACGCCCCAACGTGGGCAAGTCATCGCTTGTCAACCGGGTCCTGGGGCGGGAGCGCCTGGTGGTGAGCGACGTTCCCGGCACCACCCGTGACGCGGTGGATGCCGTCTGCAAGGTCAACGACAAGTCCTACCTGCTGATCGATACCGCCGGCATCCGGCGCAAGGGCCGGGTGGACCAAAAGCTCGAAAAGTTCTCGGTCATCAAGGCCCTCCAAGGGCTGGAACGCTGCGATGTGGCCCTGATCGTGCTGGACGTCTACGAGGGGGTCACCGACCAGGACATCACCATCGCCGGCTATGCCCACGATCGCGGCTGCGGCTGTATCCTCCTGCTCAACAAGTGGGACCTGGTGGAAAAGGACAGCCTGACCACCCGGCGCTACGTCGAGGAGCTGCGTGCGGCCTCCCGTTTTCTGCAGTTCGCGCCGATCATGACCATTTCCGCCAAAACCGGTCTCAGGCTGCCCAGGATTTTCGAGTTGGTCGATGCCGTTTACACCCAGTACACTGCCCGCCTGGGGACCGGCCAGCTCAACCGCATCATGGCGCGCGCCCTGCAGGCCAACGAGCCGCCCCTGCACCGCGGCCACCGCCTGAAATTTTACTACACCACCCAGGTGGGCACCAAACCGCCGACCTTCGTGAGTTTCGTGAACTATCCCGACGCCGTCCATTTCTCCTACAAACGCTATATCGTCAACCAGATTCGGGAGGGCGCCGGTCTGGACCAGACCCCCCTGCGGCTGCTTTTCCGGCAGCGCTCCGGGCCGCTCAAAGATTTTGTCGCCAGTCGCGCCCGGCGACCCCAACCCAGGAAGGGGCGCGGCCGAAAGAAAGCCGGCCGCGGCTGAGGCCGGCGAGTGGCTTTGAGCGCGGCGAAACTTGGGCGGGCCGGTCGTGGCGGCGAAGTATATTCCGGCGATGATGGGCGCGGCCCCGAAGGGAATAAAGGCAAGTCAGGGTGGATATTTTTGAACAGCGCGCGCAGCAGGCGGTAAGCGCCGAGAGGCCACTGGCCGAGCGGATGCGGCCGCGCAGTCTGGACGAGTTCGTGGGTCAGGGGCACGTGGTGGGGGCGGACGGTCTGGTGCGGCGGGCCGTTGCCCGCGACCGGATCTTCTCGATGATTCTCTGGGGGCCGCCGGGCTGCGGC
>JAJDNY010000093.1 GCA_022340425.1 Desulfobacteraceae bacterium
TGTCAAGGATTCGCCATGCCCAAGCACACCCACGATTTTGTGGAGACCTACGACGGTTTTGTCGGTTTCGGCTTCGACCGCCCCACCGACGAGAGCACCGTGGTCTTCTACCTCCAGAAATTTTCCGATGACGCCTTCATCCAGACCCTGGTCAAGCGCATGAGCGACGCCGAATTGGAGGACCTTTTCTCCCTGCTGACGCGCCTGATGAAAACCCACCTCAGCGAGCCGGAGTACCACGACCTGTTTCTCAAGGATGCGGATCCCGACGCCTGAGGGCCCCCTCCCTCGACGCCTCCGGGGGCCTCAGCCCAGCGGCGCGGCCTCCGGCAGCCCGGCCTTGTAAAAACGCCCGGCGCCGCTCAGCCGGTAGGCCCCGGCGGCCGCCGGGATCAACGCCGACTGCCCCCGGCGCAGCGCCACCTCCCCCGCCCCGGCCGGGTCCCCCAGGCGCCCCTCGCCTTCCACGCACAGCAGGATTTCGACGCTGCGGCGGGCGGGGGCGCTGTAGGTCTGTTTATCGTCGACGGTGAGCACCGCCAGCTGGAACTCCTCGGCGCGGCTGGCGTAGCGCCCTTCGCAGGGCCCCGCCGGCACGGGGCGCAGGACCTCGATCTTGCGCTCGGCGAAGGTCAACACCCGCAGCAGTTCCGGCAGATCCACGTGCTTGGGGGTCAACCCGCCGCGCAGGACATTGTCGGAGTTGGCCATCAGCTCAATGCCGACCCCCTCCAGGTAGGCGTGCAGCTCTCCGGCCGGCAGAAAAAGGGCCTCGCCGGGGGCCAGCCGCACGAGGTTGAGCATCAGCGGGGCCAGCACGCCGGCGTCCCCCGGGTATTCCCCTTGCAGGCGCCGCACCCAGTCGAACGCCGGGTCTCGATCGGCCAGAGCGGCCGCCTGCCCCGCGGCGGTGGCCACCAAGGGCCGGCGCCGGGCGGCGGGCAGGGTCATCAGCCAGACAAAAAAGCGTCTCAGCCCGTCGCCGGCATCCCTGCGCGCCAGCTCCTGCAGCGCTCCGGCGGCCTGGGGCGGCAGCACCTGCGATAGACGCGCCAGGATCTCTCTCGGGGCGCGAAACCCGCTCAGGGCCCAAAACGATGTGAGTGCGCAGATGCACTCCGGCTTGTGGTTGGCGTCCCGATAGTTGCGCTGGGGGGCGTCCAGGGGGATCTTCAGCCGGTTTTCGCGGGCGAACCCTTCCCGGGCCTGGGCCCGGCTGGGATGGGCCTGGATCGAGAGGGGGCGCTCGGCCGCCAGGACCTTCAACAGATAGGGCAGCTCCCCGTGGAAGCGCGCCGCCGCAGCCCCCAGAATACCTTCGGGGTCCGCGGCGATCAACTCGGTGAGCGGCACCCAGCGCCCGTGGACGCGCACCCGCGAGGGCGCCTTGGGGTGGGCGCCGATCCACAGCTCGGCCTGGGGTTCGGCGGCCGGCGACGGCTCACCGCACAGTTCGGCAATGGCCGTCCGGGAGCCCCAGGCGTAGGGCTGAATCGTGTTTTGCATGCGCGCGATGGCCTTCATGGCAAACCTCCTGGCAAGCGGCTGCCGCCGTCCGCGGGGGGAGCGCCCGCGGCGGGGCCGGATTTTGGCGCGGGCGGGTTGACAACCGGGTTATTGCGCCCATTTTTAGGCCGGCCCGAAAGGTGGCCCAAGGCCTCGCAACCGCCCAGATTTCAACCCAAAAACCTTAAAGGAGACCGAATGCAAACCCAGCGTGAAACCCGCCAGTTTCAGACCGAAATCCAGCAGCTGATGAAGCTGATCATCAACTCTCTTTACGCCAATCGCGAAATCTTTCTGCGCGAGTTGATCTCCAACGCATCGGATGCCATCGACAAGCTGCGCTTCAGGTCGCAGACCGAACCCGGGCTGCTGGACGACGGCGCGGAGTTCCAGATCCGGCTGACCCCCGACCCGGCCGCGCGCACCTTGGAGATCGCCGACAACGGCATCGGCATGACCTATGAGGAGGTCCTGGAAAACATCGGCACCATCGCCAAGAGCGGCAGCGCCGATTTCATGGCGGCCCTTGCCGCCGCCAAATCCGCGGAAAGCGTTTCACCCGAACTGATCGGCCAGTTCGGGGTGGGCTTTTACAGCGCCTTCATCGTGGCCGAAAAGGTCACCCTGGTGACCCGCGCGGCCGGCGCCCAAACCGCCGTGTGCTGGGAGTCCAGCGGCGACGGCAGCTACACGGTGGAGCCCGCGACCCGCGAGGGCCGCGGCACCACCGTCACCCTCAAGCTCAAGCAACTGGAGGCCGAGGCCCCGGATTTCACCGACCCCTGGACCCTGCGCCGGATCGTCAAGGAGCACTCCGATTTCGTCGGCTACCCCATCGTGATGGCGGTGGAAACCGAGGAGCCGCTGCCCGAGGGCGAGATCCTCCGCGACCAGGCCGGCAAGCCCCTGGGGCCCACCACCCGCAAGGTCTTCAAGGACGAAACCCTCAACTCCATGAAGGCCATCTGGACCCGCAACCGCCAGGATGTCAGCGACGAGGAGTACAAGGAGTTCTACACCCATCTGAGCCACGACTGGAACCCGCCGCTCACCCACCTGCACCTGCGCATGGAGGGCCGCACCGAATTCAGCGCGCTGCTCTACATCCCCTCCAAGGCCCCGCTGGATTTTTTCCAGGCGGACTTCCGCCACGGCGTCCGGCTTTACTGCAAACGGGTCTTTATCATGGACGACTGCCGTGAACTGATCCCCGAATACTTCCGCTTTGTCAAGGGTGTGGTGGACGCGCCGGACCTCAACCTCAACATCAGCCGCGAAATTCTGCAGCAGGACGCCCTGGTGGCCCACATCCGGCGCAATCTCGTCAAAAAGCTCTTCGATCACCTGACCCAGATGGACCCCGAGACCTACAAGACCTTCTACGAGGCCTTCGGGCCGGTGCTCAAGCTGGGCATCCACAGCGACCCGGCCAACCGCGATCGTCTGGCCGAGCTGGCGCGCTTTAAAACCACCCGCTCCGCCGACCGTCTGGTGTCTCTCAAAGAGTACGTCGCGGGCATGCTACCGGATCAGAAGCAGATCTACTACATCACCGGCGACAATCTCAAGACCCTGACCGACAGCCCCCATCTGGAGAGGCTGCGGGACGAGAACATCGAAGTTCTGCTGATGACCGACCCGGTGGACGAGTGGGTGGTCCAGGCTCTGGGCGAATACGACGGCAAGCCGCTGCAGAGCGCCGAGAAGGGCGATCTGGAGCTGGCGGCCGGCGGCGAGACCCGGGAAGAGGCTTTCCAGGGCCTTTTCGGGTTCATCCGCACCCAGTTGCAGGACCGGGTCAAGGCCGTCAAGCCCTCCTCGCACCTCAAGGATTCGGTCGCCTGTCTTTCCGGCGAAAACTCCGACATGAGCGCCTACATGGAAAAAATCCTGCGGGCGGCCGGGCAAAGCCCCCCGGAGGTCAAGCGCGTGCTGGAGCTCAATATGGACCATCCGCTGCTGGCCGGGATCAAGGCGCTCTACGAGGCCGAGCCCGAGTCTCCGGTCCTCAGGGACTACAGCGCACTCTTGCTGGACCTGGCCCTGATCGCCGAGGGCGGCAAGCCCGCAAACCCCGCCCACTTCAACCGTCTGGTGGGCGAGCTGATGGCCGAGAGCCTGAAGTGAGGGCTGCAGTGCGCGAACCCCGAACGGAGACAGCTGCCGGCAGCCAACTAGTCCGTGACATTCCCCGAGGAGTGTGGTAAGTGGGCGGCTCAACTTCGAAAAAATCGACGCCCCAAGCGAGAAGAACCGGTAAAAATAAGAAATCAGACAGTTTTGTAAAAAGCCCAAGTTCAAGGCGCGCAAATCTCGAGGAGCGAGGCGTACTACTGTACGTCGCAG
>JAJDNY010000094.1 GCA_022340425.1 Desulfobacteraceae bacterium
CTGCGCGGCGGCATAGAAAATGAGGTCCGGGGCGAGCGCCGCTATGCGTTCCAGCGACGGTGTAAGGAATCCTTCGACAATGGGCTTGGCCGCCATTTCCGGCAGGCGGTTGTCGTTAGCGGTCACCGCCGCCAGCGCCTCCCCGGCTCCCATGGCGACGATCATCTCGGTGATCGCGGGCACCAGTGAGACGACCCGCTGCGGCGGTTCCGGGATGCGGACCACCGTGCCGCGGTGGTCCACAACCGAAACCGCCGCGCCCCGGACCGGGGCGCAGACAAGCGCCAGGGCGAGGAGCGAGAATAATAATGAGGCCGGTGTCAGATGCGTTCTTGGCATGCCTATCCCTCAGGGCCGGGTGCGACATTGAAGGGTCACACCCGGCGCCTTTTGGCTCACGGTCTTGGATGGCCATTCCCACAGCCTGAAAAAGAGGTTTAAAACGAAAATTTCACGCCGGCGTGGCCCGACAAGCCCGCTGTGGCGTAGCTCCAGCTCTCCTCGTAGTTCTCGTCGAATAGGTTGTCGACCCTGCCATACAGCTGCACGTGGTCGTTTAGGTCATAGGCCGCGGCAAGATTGACCAGGTAGTAGGCGTCCAGGTCTTCCACCCGGTTGCCGTCCGCATCGACTGCCGAGGCGATGGTTTTGCGTTCGTCGACCCAATAGACGTCCAGGTTGAGGTTCAGCCGCTGGAGAAAGCGGTATCGCGCGTTGAAATAGACCTTGTTTTGCGGCCGCCGCACCAGTTCCTCCCCATCCGGGTCTTCGGTGTCGGTGTAGGTGTAGTTGAGCAGCAGTGAGAGCGTCTCGATCGGCGACCACTCCGCAAAGGTCTCCACTCCCTGGGTTTTGGTGGTGCCGTCCAGGTTATCATAGGTTGAGTCGAAGGTTGCCGGGTCAACGACGAATTCGATCTTGTCCCGGTAGCGGGTGGCGAAATAGGTGGCCCCGAATTTCACCTTGCCCTCCAGCAGGCGCTGCTCGAAGCCGGCATCCCAGCCGCGGCTTTTCTCGGCGTCGAGGTCCTCGTTGCCGCCTAGAAACCCGAAGGCCACGATGGGCTCGGCAAAAAGCTCATACAGCGACGGGGCGCGAAAGCCCGTGCCGTAGCTGGCCTTGATGGTGGTGTCGGTCTTTTGGATGAGATAGGAGGGGGCCACCTGCCAGGTGGTCTCGGTTCCGAAACGGCTGTGGTCGTCAACCCGGACGCCGCCCACGACAACCAGCCGGTCGTCCAGCAGAAAGAGTTGGTCGCTGACCCAGTAGCTGTTGATGTCGGCCTCTTTCTGGTCGCTGTCGTTCTCCTCCAGCTTTTCCTCGAAATAGGTGTAGCCGAGGGAAAGCGTGTTGATCTCGCCGAACATCAGGCTGCCCTGCCAGCCGGCTTCAGTGACGCGACCCTCGAGATCGTTGGTTTGGTTGTCGTCGGCGTCGTAAGTTTTGTTGTCCTGGTCGGCGCCTTTGTAGAAAAGATTGGATTCCACCCGCCGGTCCAGAAAAAAGTTGTGCACGTTGAACTGGTAGAAAAGCTGATCGCTTTCGGTTTTCTGCCTCTTGGAGCCGTCCGGTTCGAGCGTTGCCGGGAACGAGTTGAAATTCCAGCGGTCGGCGGCAAACCCGTTGAAATCGTCGATATCGGCGGTTGAATCAATGTAGCGGACAACGGCGTTGACGTCAAAGTCGTCGGTGATGTCGAGGCCGAATTTTCCCGACAAGGTGGTATTGTCCCAACCGTCGTCCTCGGCTGTGTTGCCGCCCCGCGCAATGTCCCGGTTGCGGTCGTTGGCCGCCGAAAAGCCGTCGGTTTCGGTTCTGGCGGCCGACAGCGAAAAATTGAATTTTTTCAACTGGCCGGATGCGTCGCCGAAGGCTCTCCAGGTATCGTAGGAGCCGTATTCCGCGCCGACGTGCGCCGTCGGTTTGCCGCTGCCTTTCTTGGTGATGATGTTGATCACGCCGGCGGTGGCGTTGCTGCCATACAGGGCGCTGAGGGGGCCGCGGACGACCTCGATGCGCTCGATATTGTCCAGCGTCAGGTTGGCGAGGTCGGCGGAACGGTTGGGCGATGAGGGGTCGTTGAACATGATGCCGTCCACCAGCACCAGCGTGTTTTTTGAGTCTCCGCCCCGGATGAAGACCGTGGTGGATGACCCCGGAGCGCCGCTTGCCACGATGTCGATTCCAGGTATCCCCTTGAGCGCTTCCGCGACGCGCGTCTGCTTGGCGGCTTCGATATCCGCCGCCGTGACCACGGAAACCGCGCTGCCGCCGACTTTGTCGAGAGCCGTTTCGGTGCGGGTCGCGGTCACCACGACTTCCGCCATGGTCGCCGGCCGGTCCTGCGCCGCGGCTGGTGCCGAACTGGCGAATGCCGCCAGCGCCCCAACTGCCAAGATTCCTGCCAACCGTTTCATAGTTCTTCCTCCTCGGATTGTTGTGGTGTGGCAGAGGGGCTGATGGCAAAAAAAAACCGGATCGAAACGATTTCGATCCGGGATTTCCCGTTTATCCTCAGAATCCGCAGGCACCCTCTGTCCACGAAGGCATGGCCCAACGGCTCAGGCAGGTCTTCTGACTTCCCAGCCTTTCCGGCCGCCTTCCCACCCCGCTCTGGCGGGGCAGTGGCATACACCTGCCGAAAAGGTTCCCGTCCTGGCATCCAGGACCGGCTGGGTCACAGCGGCGGGCCCGTCCCCGATTCGCACGGGGTTCCCTATTGAGCTGACAACAGCACCTGAACCTATTCCAGGTCTGCTTATGCCAAGAACTGCCTGAAGTCAATGGCTTATTGAATAGCAGGGGGACATTGGCACGGCGCCTGCCGCCGGCGGGCTTGCAGCCGCCGGCTCCGATTCCGGCTATTTCCCGCCGGGGTCCGGATCGGCCGGGCCGCCGGCAGCTTGCAGAAATCGGCCCGGGACGGGGGTGATCTGGGGATAGCCGCCCAGCGGGTTGGCGCCCACCAGCACGCGGCAGCCGTAGGTGCGCTCGATATTTTGGTAGGTGACGATTTCCCGGGGGGACCCGATGGCCACCCGGGTGCCGTCTTTGAGCAGCATCAGGCGGTCTGCGTACATGGCCGCGAGATTGATGTCGTGGGAGACCATGACGATGGTGACCCCCTTTTCCTCGCGCAGGCGGGCCATGAGGTCCATGACGCGGATCTGGTGGGCGAGATCCAGTGCGGCGGTGGGTTCGTCCAGCAGGATGACCGCCGGCTCCTGGCACACCGCGCGGGCCAGGTAAACCCGCTGGCGCTCACCTCCGCTGAGCTGGTCGAGCCTGCGGTGGCTCAGATGGGAGACTCCGGTGAAGCGCATCGCCTGTTCGGCAATCCGGCGGTCCTTTTGACTTTCCAGCCCCAGCAGGCCCATGTGGGGCGCACGGCCCATCAGCAGCACCTCCCATACGCTGAAGGGAAAGTTTTCCGCCGCCAGCTGGGGCACCAGCGCCAGGCTCCGGGCCAGTTCGCGGCGGCTGTAGGAGCACAGCGGGCGCTGGAGCAGGGCGACGCTGCCTCGGAAGCAGCGGTCGATCCCGGCCAGAATTTTCAGCAGGGTGGTCTTGCCCGAGCCGTTGGGGCCGATGATGATGAAAAACTCCCCCTTCCGGACCTCGAAGGACAGGTCCCGCAGGACCGTTTCGGCGCCGTAGGCGTGCCGGAGGTTGCGGGCGACCACGGCCGGGGTCATCTTCCGCTCCTCCTCAGGAGGAAGATAAACAGCGGTGCTCCGATCATCGCGGTGATCACCCCCACCGGCAGCTCGCCTTGGCGCGGCACGATCCGCGCCAGCAGGTCGCAGCCCACCATGTAGGTGGCGCCCCCCAGGATGCAGGCCGGAACCAGGATGCGGTGATCCGGCCCCAGCAGCAGCCGCAGCAGGTGGGGCATGACCAGCCCCACGAAACCCAGCAGGCCGCACTGGGCGACGGTGGCGCTGATCATAAACGAGGTCGCCACCAGCAGCGTCATCGTGACCAGCTTGATGTTGACCCCCAGCGCCATGGCGGTCTCCTTGCCCATCAGCAGGAGGTTCATGGCGTGGGACAGCAGAAAGACCAGCAGGAAGCAGGGGGCCAAAAGCAGCGCCAGCAGCCGGACCTGCCCCATGTCGGTGAGCGAGAGATCGCCCATCAGCCAGAAGATGATGTTGTGCAAACGGGAGTCCTGGGTGAGCGAAATCAGAAAGAGGATCATGGCCGAGCAAAACGCGTTGACCATCACGCCGGCCAGAAGAAGTGAGTCTTTTTTGAGGATCTGGCGGCCCGATGAGAGCACCACCACCAGCGCCAGGGTGGCCATGCTGCCCGCAAAGGCGGTGGCGCTGACCCCCGGAAAGCGCGACAGGCCCAGCAGGATCCCGCTGATGGCGCCCACTGCCGAACCTCCCGAGATCCCCAGGATATAAGGCTCCGCCAGGGGGTTGCGCAACAGCGCCTGGAAAACCAGGCCGCCCAGCGAGAGGGTCGCCCCGACCTCGGCGGCCATTAGCACGCGGGGCAGGCGAATGCGCCAGACGATGGTCTGCTGGACGAGATTGGCGGAATCCAGGGCCAGCAGCGCCTCCCAGATAGCCCGCAAGCCGCTGCCGGTGACGCCGAAGCCCAGCCCCAGGAAGCTGGCCGTCAGCAGCGCCAGCAAAAGCGGGAGCGATACGAGCAGCAAACGCCTCAAAACCGGTTGGGGGCCGGGGCTCATGGGGCTGCTTGCACCAGTTCCGGTTGGAGCAGGTCCACCAAAAGCTCCAGGCCGTCCACCAGCCGCGGCGATGCCCGGTCAAAGAGGTCGGAATCCACCAGGTGGATGCGGCGGTCGCGGGCGGCGGGAATTTCGGGCCACTGCTGCCATTCGGCCTGGGCTTTGAGGAAACTCTCGTTGCGGTCCATGGAGGTGATGATTACGATTTCGGGTGCCAGGGCGATGGTCTCCTCCCGGCTGAAGCGCGGGTAGGGCACCGCCCCGGCGGCGACGTTGGTTCCCCCGGCCATGGTGATCAGTTCGTGGATGAAGGTCCCGCTGCCCACGGAGACGATCGGGGAAATCCCGATCTGGAAAAATACCCGCGGCCGGTGGGTGGTGGCGGCCACCCGGTCTTTGACGGCCGTGATGCGGGCGTTCATTTCGGCCACCAGGCTTTGCGCCGCGAGGCGCGCATTTAAAAGGCCGCCCACCTCCAGGATGGTCTCGCCGATAGCCGTCAGATCGACCGGGTTGACGGCGTAAACCGGGATCTGCAGTGCTTCCAGACGCTGGATGACCGCCTTGGGGTTGCCGTCCTTGACGGCGATGCAGAGGTCCGGCGCCAGGGCCACAATCCGCTCCAGATCCAGGTGGACATAGGAGCCCACTCGAGGCAGGTGCTTCGCCGCGGGGGGAAAATCGCTGAAGCGGGTCACGCCCACAAGCCGGTCCTCGCGCCCCAGGGCGTAGACGATCTCGGTGATGCTGGGCGCCAGCGCCACCACCCGCCGGGGGTCCTCCGGGACGACGACGCTGCGGCCCATTTGGTCGATCACCGTCCCCGCGGCGGATGATTGAAAGGCTGTCAGGACTGCAAGGGCCCCGATGATGAGTTGGACAACGGATCGCATCGGCCAAAAATTTCCGGCTTCCGCCTGCTGGCGGTCTGTTCCCGAGCACCCCGGAAAGCGTTTGGTGTTTCGTGAAGCCTCCATGCGGCTGATGTGGGCAAATCTACCTTTCGGCCCCGGAGCCGTCAACAGGAATCTGGGCCGCGCCCGGCCGGCGGCCGAAAGGTTTCTCCGCTGGGTCAGCGGGCGGTCTTTGAGCGACACACCCTCGCGGGCCGTCTCTTGTCAGCATTTCCCAACCGAAAGGAGTGTCTCATGATCCCTTTCCTGTTTCGCGCCGCGATGGCGGCGGTTGTCTTGGCGGCTTTGACCGGCGGCGGTGTTGCCGCCGCAGCGGCTGCGGGCAAGCCCTTCGAGGTGCAGGAAGTCGCGCGCTTCGACCAGCCCTGGGCGATGACCTTTCTGCCCGACGGGCGTCTGCTGGTGACCGAGAAACCGGGTAAACTGAAGCTCTTTGACGTTGGCAGCCGGGCAAGCACCGTGATCAGCGGTGTGCCGGAAGTCGCTTACGGCGGCCAGGGCGGCCTGGGGGATGTGGTGCTGCATCCGCGCTTCGCAGAAAACGATCTTCTCTATCTCAGCTACGCCGAGGCCGGTGCCGGCGGCGCCGGTGCCGCCGTGGCGCGCGCGCGGCTGGTGTTGGATCCGACCGGCGGCGGCAGACTGGAGGAACTGGCGGTGATCTGGCGCCAGGTGCCCAAGGTGTCCGGGCAGGGGCACTACGGCCACCGGATCGCATTCGATCGGGACGGGATGCTGTGGATCACTTCCGGCGAGCGTCAGAAGTTCGACCCGGCCCAGGACCTGCAGTCCACCCTGGGCAAGATCATCCGCCTGGAGGACGACGGGCGTGTGCCGCCCGACAACCCGTTTGCGGATAAAGGCGGCGTCAGCGCCCAGATCTGGTCGTTGGGGCACCGCAACCCGCTGGGCATCGTCTTTGACGCCGACGGCCGGCTGTGGGTGCATGAGATGGGGCCCAAAGGCGGCGATGAACTCAACCTGATCGAGAAGGGTGTCAACTACGGCTACCCGATCGTTTCCGAGGGCGACCATTACAGTGGCCGCACCATCCCCGACCACCACACCCGGCCGGAATTCCGCGCCCCGGTGATCTCCTGGACCCCGGTGATCTCGCCGTCGGGCTTTATCATTTACACCGGCAAGCGCTTTCCAGACTGGCAGGGCAGCGGCCTGATGGGCGGTCTTTCCTCGCGCGCGCTGGTGCGCATCACATTCGACGGCGAGCAGGCGCGCGAGGCCGAACGCTTCGACATGGGCACCCGCATCCGTGAGGTGGAGCAGGGCCCGGACGGGCTGGTCTGGCTGCTGGAAGACGAACGCTACGGCATGGGGGGGCGCCTGCTCAGGCTGGCCCCGGTAACCGGTGGCTAGCGGGGCGCCAGGAGGAGCAGCCCTTTTTCCGACTGCAGCTCGGCGTCGAAGTGCTCCAGGTAGTTCAGGCCAAGCAGCCCCCAGCCGGGTCGTTCGGGCAAATCCAGCACCAGTGCGCGGACATCGTTCACCACCCAGCCTCCGATTTCAATCTGGGGCAGGCGGATTTCCGGGGCGAAGCGCACCCCGCCGGCGGTGACGATCCGTCGCCGCGGTCTGCCGCCGTCCGCCGCAATTCCCAATGCCGCGGCGGCAGACTGGGGGACGGTCACCAGCGTGGCCCCGGTGTCCACCAGGAATTGCTGGCGCACCTCGCCCCCGAGGCCCGCGGTCACCGGGATGCTGCGGGCCCCGGGGGTGAAGCGGATCACGATCTTGCCCGCCAAAGCTTTCAACTCGGCGATCTGATCGGCCAGGCGTTCGGCCTGCAGGCGAAACGGCTCCGGATAGGCCCGCATCTTGAGCAGGCTTTCGGCCCGGCGCCAGTCCCCGTCGGCCAGGGTTAGCTGGACCGCCGACAGGTGCACCGCGGGGTCCTCGGGCATGAATTCCGCTGCCAGGCGATACGCTTCCCAGGCTCGGCCGCGCATTTCCGGCCGGTGGGTATGGGCCATCTGGCGGGCGTAAATCTCGCCGTGCCAGGCCGCGAGTTGCGCCCGATCAGAATCGGCATCGGCCATGCCGCCGTCGGTCGCCGCCATCACCAGTCCGACGGCGGCGCCGTATCCGTAAGCCTCGAAGGCGGCGTCGGCCACCGCCAAGAGCAGATCGAGGCTGCCCGCCGCCCGCAGGATGTCAGGGCCGCAGATTTTGGCCGCTTCCTCCGCAGCGCCCGTTTGCAGCAGCTCCGTGGTCAGGGCGCGCATGCGCGCGATCACCGTCTCGGGACGGATGTCGGCCGGGGTTTGCACCGGCGGCAAAACCGCTCTGCGGCTGAACCCCTCGGCCCACTGGGCCAACTCGGCTGCGGGCTGGCCTTTTGGGGCCAGAGCCAGCGCCTTCAGAAAGCTTTCCTCCCGACTGCCGGCGAAGGTCAGACGGTAGAAGTCGGCCACCTGGAACTCGGGCTGCAACAGCTCGCTGTCCAGACCGTACCAGAGATACGCGTGGCTGCCGCCATCCGCGAAAGTCCAGCCGACAATTCGGCCGGCCTGCAGTAAAACCCCCGCCCGCTTTTCCGCCTCGCCCAGGGCGCATTTTAAAAAGTGGCCCTGGCGCATGCATCCCGCGCTCTGCAATGTCGCCGTCTGGTCGGCGCCGCCCGCCAGCGGCCGCCACGCCAGCGGTTGGTCCTCCTGCCAGGCGGCCAGCCGGCTGCCGGGGATCTTGAATTCCCCCCCGATGCGCCACAAACCGATCTCGTCGCTGTCGAACAGGACACCGCCTTCGATGGGAAACGCGGTCCCGTCACCCAGTTCCAGGACCCAGTCGTGGGCGCCGGATACGGCCGCGGCCGGCAGCGCCACCCAGCCGCCGGCCACAATCATCACCGGTGTCTGGTACAGCTCCGCACCGGCGATATCCCGCAGGGTGACCCTCCCGTAGAAGGGCTTGAAACCGTAGGCCGCCCGGGCTGCTTCAGGCGGTCGCCTTGGTCGCCGGTTGGTGGCCTGGGGAAGGGGGCCGGGAGCCGAAAAGCCGGGCGGAGAGCCGTCGGGCGGGAGCTTGGCAGGGAGAATAAGCCCCAGCTTGGGGAGGGACCAGAGGAACAGCGCCGCCAGGCCGGCGCAAAAAACCAACCCGGCGATCAGCCCCGTCCGGGTGCTGCGCCGCCTCGCGCCGGCGGTCAGGCGGGCACCGCAACGACTGCAGAAACGGGCGTCATCGGAGCAGGCGCTCCGGCATTTCGGGCATTGCATCGAAGACCGTCCTGGTCATTGGGGGTTTCGGACTGAAAGGTGGTGCGAGACGGTGCGCAACAAAAAAATTCCCCCCAACTTCAGTCTGTGACCCCATCGGACGATGAAATCAAAGGAAATTTCAAACTTCCTGGGCACGGTCCTGCAAATCCATCGCCTCAAAAAAACCTTCTGAAAATTGGAGCGCACCAGATACCTTATTCACCCGATCAGGGCCCCTGGTCACTGTCAAAGGAGGAAACGTGGCTGAAATCAAGAACAATGCAAAACCCGGCGACGGCGTCACACGGCGCGGTTTTATCAAACTGGCGGGCTATGCCGCCTTCGGGGGGGCGGCAGCGATGGCGCTGCCCGACATCGCCGCGGCCGCGAAAAAAAAACCTTTGAAACCACCGCTTTCCCCGGAACCCCGCTTCTGGGAAAAGGTCCGACAAGAATTCATCCTCGATCCCGACGTGGTCTATCTGAACATCGGCACCACCGGCGCCATGCCCCGCAGGGTCCTGGAAAACTACGCGCAGTATAACCGTTTGGCGGCGTCGCGTCCACGCACTTTTGAAAGCGAACTCGGCGCCACCTTCGGCCTGCCGGACCAGCGGGCGGAGCTGGCCTTGCAGTTCGGTTGCTACCCCGATGAAATCTGCCTGTCGCGCAATACCACCGACGGCCTGGACGCCATCATCAACGGCCTGGAATTCCATGCCGGCGATGAAATCCTGCTGACCCACCACGAACACATCGGGGCCCTGGCGCCCCTCAACGTCCTCCAGGACCGCTACGGCGTGGTGCTGACCGAGGTCGAAATACCGGTCCTAAAGGTCCAAGACGCCGCCCAGTTCGTGGAGTGCTTTAAACAAAAATTTTCCGAAGGACGCACCAAGGCCATCGTCTTTTCGCACATCACTTACAAAACCGGCACCCGCCTGCCGGCCAAGGAACTCTGCCACTGGGCCAGGAGCAAAGGGCTGATCTCGATTGTGGACGGGGCCCACGCCCCCGGCATGATCGCCCTGGACTTTCACGACATCGGCTGCGACTTCTATGCCGGCGCCGGCCACAAGTGGCAGTGCGGACCCGGCGCTACCGGCCTCCTCTACATGCGCAACCACGGCGAGAATCTGCCCAAATTCTGGCCCCAGAACAGCTCCACCTACACCTTCCTGGCCCAGCCCACGGGCAACCTGCGGGAACAATACGACATCGCCTACGCCATGCAGTACCGGGGCCAGGCCAACATTGCCGCCCTGCTGGCGCTGGTGGACGCCTGCAACATGTGGGAGCGGATCGGCCGGGACCGGATCGAGGCCTACGTCTGCGACTTGAGCGCCTATCTGAAAAAGGCGTTGCGGAAAAAATTCGAGGGGCAGGGGACTTTTTTCTGTCCGGATGGGCCCGAATTCGCCAGCGGCCTGACGAGCTTCAACCCCTTCGACGAGGTCATCGACGGGGCCCGGCTGACCAACTTCGTTCAGCGGCTGCAGGACGAATACGGCTACCAGGCGCGCTACACCAACTTCAGGATCTTACAGGATGACCTGGAGGATGCTTACGCTATCCGCATCTCCACCCACCTCTTCCACAATCGCCGGCAACTCGACGGGCTAGTGGCGGCCATGCACGATCTCTACGGGCGGATGATAATGGGCGGATAGGATCGCGGCGGCAGCGGTTCGTATGCCAATCCGCTGCGGCCTTCGACGGGCCGTAGAGCTTTCAAAATTGTGGGACTTTCTATACGGGATGCCCCCGAGGCGGCGCTTCGCCAAGGGGGCGCGGCCCTTTTCGTCTACCGCCGCGCGCCATCGTCAAAAAGACCGGTGCAGGACTTTATCCCGCTTCCAACCGGATTGGGTCTTAGTTGGAGGCCGGTTCAACCGATATGAGCTTTAGAGCGAATTGCCCGGCCCTGCGCCGGTCGGCCACCGCCCCGCCATTTCTCAGGAGAAATGCCATGCCGCGGATGTCCCGCCCCATTTTTGGAGTTCTTTGGTTTTTCCTGGCGCTTTCCACCAGCGCAGCCGCCGCCCCCGCCGCCGGGGATTTGTCCGAGATTCTGAAGCGCGGCGAGCTGCGCCACATCGGCGTGCCCTACGCCAAGTTTGTCACCGGCAGCGGCGACGGGTTCAGCTGCGACCTGATCCGGGAGTTTGCCCAGGAGTTGGGGGTCCGCTATGTCTACGTGCGATCCTCCTGGAAAAACGTCATCAGCGACTTGATCGGCCGGCAGTTCACGGTCAGCGGCGACGACGTCACGATCATCGGCGACGCGCCGGTCAAGGGCGATCTGATCGCCAACGGTCTGACGATGCTGCCGTGGCGGCAGAAGTTGCTGCACTATTCCCGGCCGACTTTTCCCAGCGGTGTCTGGCTGATCGCCAGGGCCGATTCGGAGCTGCAGCCCATCACCCCCAGTGGGGATTTGACACGGGACATCGCAGAGGTCAAGGCCATGCTTTACGGCCACAGCGTTTTGTGCATGCCCGGCACCTGTTTGGACCCCGCGCTCTACGGGTTGAACGACATTGGTGCAACCCTGGTGCCGCTGCCGCTTAAAATGAACGAATTTGCGCCGGCGGTGATCAATGGCAGCGCCGAAACCAGCCTGCTGGACGTGGCCGATTCCCTCATCGCCCTTGAAAAGTGGCCGGGGAAGATCAAGGTGATCGGCCCGCTCTCGCTGCCGCAAACCATGGGGGTGGGCTTCCCCAAAACCTCGCCGCAGCTTTTGAACCGTTTCAACGCCTTTATGGACCGCATTTACAAGGACGGCACTTACAGGCAGCTGGTCGACACATACTACCCGGGGGTCGAGGTGTATTTTCCGGAATTCTTCAATCTGAAATAAAAATCCTGTTTCCGGTTTTAGCCGCATGTTGCTGCACAGACGCATCACCCGCAAAAGGGAAAGCATTTTCCTGTTGGTCACCGCCATCGCCCTGGCCGGCTACATCGGCTTTGTGCTTTACGCCAACTACCTTTCCCATGAAAAACTGCGCGAGACATCCCTGCGGCTGATCAGCCAGGAGATGGACAAACGCGCCACCGACCTGCGCTATTTTTCCGAGGCCCTCTCCAAAGAGGTCCGTGACCTTGCGTTCAACGGAAAAATCGCCCTGTTTTTTGAAAACAAGGCCCTGGGAATGAGCATGGAGTACGGCCTGGGGTCAACCCTGCAGGCCCTGGGCGGCAGCTTCCGAACCTTCGTCGATCAGAAAAAGCTCAACAACCAGCCCATCTACGAACGCGTCCTCTTCCTGGATCACGAGGGACGACTGCTGATCGACACCGCTCCGCCGCGCCTTCGGCAGGAATTGCCGGCGCAGGCCACAGCGTTTTTCACGGGCCGCCCCGAGGGGTTTTTCCTTGATTTCGACCGTGATCTCAACTGGCCGGCAGTTCTCTACACCGCGCCCTTTTTCTTCAAAGGCCAGTACAGCGGCCAGATCGCGGCCTGGCTCATCCCGCAAAATGTTTTCACCCATTTTCTCACGAACCCCTCCGCGTCGGTTAAACACACCGGCATTGCCTGCAGCCGCGACCACGTTCTGCCGCGGACGGAAGGGCAAGTCTTCTATCGGCCTGAGGAACAAGGCCTTTTTTTGGATGAACAGGCCTTCAGCGCGCTCTTGCAGCACCGCCTGCAAGACGGTCAAACTTCCGTCCTGCAGGTCAAGGTGGCTGGAACGCCTTTCACCCTGTTTGAAATCCTGCAACTGGACGAGATTTTTGGCAAAACATCGCCGCAAACTCTTTTGCTGGCCCTGGCACTGCTCGCCGTGGTGGTGATGGGGGCGCTGGCCTATGTGGTCCTGGTGGTCACTCAGAACCGGGTGCTGCACACCCGCGTCATCGAGGCCCGCAAGAAGGAGGGCGAGATCGCCGAGAAAAACCGCGAACTGAAAGCCGAGATCGAGGAGCGTATCCGGGCGGAGGAGGCGCGCGAGGAACTCGAAGTGCGACTGCAGCGCGCGGAGAAAATGGAGGCGCTGGGCACCCTGGCCGGGGGCGTGGCCCACGATCTGAACAACATCCTCTCCGGCATCGTCGGCTACCCCGATTTGCTGCTGATGGAGGTGCCCGAGTCCAGCCCGATGCGATCGGGGATCCTGACCATCAAAAAATCCGGCGAAAAAGCCGCGGCCATTGTCCAGGACCTGCTCTACCTCGCCCGGCGCGCGGTTCCCGACAAGCGGGCGGTCAATTTAAACGACATCGTCCAGGAGTATCTCAAAAGCCCCGAATACCAGAAACTCCACTATTATCACCCCAAGGTGGAAACCCTGACCCGCCTTGAGCCGCACCCCCTGCCGATTTCCGGCTCCCCGATGCACCTTTCGAAAGCCTTCATGAACCTGATCTCCAACGCCGCCGAGGCGATGCCCCAGGGCGGCACCATCGAGGTCGCCACGGCCAACACCTATGTGGATCGGCCCTTCCGCGGCTACGATTCGGTGGAGGAGGGCGAATACGTGGTGCTGGAGGTTCGCGACAACGGCATCGGGATCGCCCCCGAAAACATCGAAAGAATTTTCGAACCCTTTTACACCAAAAAAACGATGGGTCGCAGCGGCACGGGACTGGGGATGGCCGTGGTCTGGGGCACCGTCAAGGATCATCACGGATACATCGACGTTCAGAGCGCGGAAGGCCGGGGGACGATCTTCAAACTCTACCTGCCGGTGTCGCGCCAGGCCCTCGCCGAAGTCGATCATGCCTACCACCTGGAGGATTACCTCGGCCGGGGCGAATCCATCCTGGTGGTGGACGACATGCCGGAGCAGCGTCAGATTGCGACCATGATGCTGGAAAAGCTGGGCTACAGCGTCAGCACCGCCGCCAGCGGGGCGGAGGCGGTGGACTGCGTGGCGCAAAAGCCGGTGGATCTGGTGGTGCTGGACATGATCATGGACCCGGGGATCGACGGCCTCGAGACCTACCAGCAGATCAAAAGCCTTCATCCCCATCAGAAGGCCGTGATTGCCAGCGGTTTTTCGGAAACCGAGCGCGTCAAGGCCGCCATCGAACTGGGGGTGTCCGAATACGTCCGCAAACCCTATTCGCTGGAGAAAATAGGACTGTCGGTGCGCCGCGCGTTGCAGGTCGCTCCAAACGGCCTGTAGAGGGATTAGGGGCAGCCGGCTGCGGTTGCAGTTAAACCCCTCGAGGTAGATCTTGCTTACCGCCGCTTATTTTCGCGAAGCCTGGAGGCAAACTCCGCGATCGGCGTCGCCGGGAGTGGGGAGCCGCCAAAATTGATGGTTCCGCAAAAAGCGTTTTACCCCGGCGTGCTGCGGTGTTTGTCAGAAAGGAACCTTTAAGGGTACCCCCTGGATAGATCGGGATTCACAACTCCCCTTGTTCTTTGTTCATTTTCTTTTGCGGAAAAGAAAACGAACCAAAAGAAACCGCCCGCGCCCCTGCGGGCTGCCCTGCGCTTCTCGCAGCCGACGGGCCCTGTGGAATGCGCTTGCGCTCAGACAGCCACAGGGCCTTTATCGCCGGCTGCTGCGATGCTCGGCCCGGGACGATGGGACATCAATCGCCAACCTCAACAAGCGGTTGAGATAAGGCTGCGGTCTTCGAAAAACCCCATACCTGCGTGGATTAGCGGTGAGTTCCTTAGAAGCCCAATTTCTGCGTTGCGCTGCATCTCGAAGTCGCTGCGGCTGATCAATTCCGAAAGACAAATGAAATGAGAACGAATTTCATCTTGGTTGATTTCGAGAATGTTCAACCCGACAATTTCAGGCTCTTAAACGGGCACCCAGTCAAAATAAAAGTTTTTTTGGGCTCCAATCAAGTCAAGATTCCAATTGATTTGGCACGCTCCCTCCAGCAGTATGGGTCAAATGCAGAATACATTCAAATTGAGGGAAGCGGGTGCAATGCGCTGGACTTTCACATCGCCTATTACATCGGGAGGCTGGCCGGCGAGAACCCCGATGCCATTTTTCATGTGATCTCCAAGGACACCGGGTTCGATCCGCTGATTAAACATCTGAGGGCGAAAAAGGTGTTCTGTCAGCGTTCGTCATCGATTGCCGACATCCCGCTGGTCAAATCAGCGGATTCCACGTCTGTTCCCGGGAAGTTTGAGACCCTCATTGGCAATTTGGCCAAACGAAAAACGGGCAAGCCTCGAACCTTGGAAACGCTGCGAAGCACTATCAAGGCACTTTTTCCCAATCAGCTCTCGATGGGTGAACTTGAGGCACTCATCGAACAACTGAAAAAGCGGGGCGCAATCAAGGTCGGTGACGGCAAAGTACAGTATGATTTTTAAAAACAGCCCGCTCTACTTCTGCCGCCAGCTGCCGCCCGGCCCTTCGAGATACCAGCCGGGGCGGGCCTGATCCCGCCACGAGTTGGCGAAGATGGCCTGCACCTCTCCGGCTTTGTCGGCAAAGCCGTTGGCGGCGGCGATTTCCTTGTAGAGCTGGAGGCGGTCGGTGTTTTCGGCGGCCACCAGGCGCGTGACGCTGCCGCGGGATTTCAGGTCGAGGTTGTCGGTGCTGCGCACCTTGAGCAGGCCGTCGCTGCCGATGCCCACGTGGCCGGAATCGAGAAAAACGAAAAGCTCCTGGGAGCGCTGCTTCATTGCGTTTTTGATGGCCCGGATGGCGGGTGTGCTGACGTTGATATCCTGGGCGGCCAGTGCCGACCGGACCTCGAACAGGGAGCGGATCAAGCCGCTGGTCTTGCCGCCCGCTTCGGAAGGTGCGGATTGGGGCGCGTCGGGGGCGCCGCTTTGCTCTCCCCAGACCTCGTGGACGATTTTGTCGGCGGCGCTGCGGACCTCTTCCGCCGGAAAATAGATGTTGATGGTCACGCATGAGATGATCGCGATGACAGCCAGAGCGGATAAAATTCCGGGCACCCTTGGCATGGCGGGCCTCCTGTTTGACGGTTGGGGTGGGAGCGACAGACCGGTTGCCGTGCCGCCGGATTTGGTGCGCGCTGCCGCGGCAACCGGCTCGGGTGTTGGGTGACACCTCTGTATATCGCCCCCCCGCGTGAAAAATCAAGCCGCTAGCGGGGCTATCCGCCGGCGCGTTCAATGCGCTGCAGGCGCCGGACCATTTCCGTGAAGGAGATTTTGGGGCTGGAAATGATGACATCGATGCGCGGCGGCAGGAGGCCGCCATCGACCAGGTATTTGCGCGAGCCGGGGCGGGCGGTGCCCGCCAGGCGGAAAACGTCCCTTTCAAGGGTGCAGGCCAAGCCGATTTTGCGGTAGCGGTAAAAATCGATAAATTGGTAAATGCCCTGGGAAAGCGCCTGGGAAACGCCCCCCTGGCTGATGACCGTCAGGTTGTTGAGGGCCTTGACGCTGATGTTGCGCTTGCCGGTCTCGCGGGTGGCGAATTCGGCCTCAAAGCGTGTGGGCGTTTTCCCGAAAAGCCTCAGATTGTGAATGTGACCGTCGGCGATGCCGTTCATTTCGCCGACGGCCAGGGTCCGGGTGAGCTGGAAAAGATCCAGGGCGGTGAAATCGATGTCGGCAAAAAAACTCGCGTAGGGGGTCAGGGGGGCTTCAAGGCGCATGCCGCGGATCGAAAGATCGCCGCCGAAGGCGCTGATATCCATCGCGCCGGGGGCGCTCAGGACCCCATCGACATATCGAATTTTGCCCAGATCGGCGTTTAGTCGGCCCATCAGCGGCAAAACCCCCAGGGTTTGGGTCAGCCGCTGCAGATCCACCTCCAAAATGCGGATCCGGGCGCTCATGTCCGCGCCGTTTGGCGTATATGCGGCGGCGGCGTCCTGAATTTCCAGGCGGCCGCCGGCCACCCCGAACACCAGCGGGCTTCGGATCACCAGGCGGTTGAGCGCCGCCTGCAACCGGATCGGGGAGGGGTCCAGCACCAGGGGGCCGACGGCCAAGCGTGCAAAGGTCAAACTGCCCGGCTGCAAGTCCGCCGGCTCCCCGGCGCTGCCCGTGAAATCGGAGGCGAAGGCGAAGGGCAGGACCCCGCTGGCCTTTTCCAGGCTTAGGCCTGCCGCAGGCCAGGTGAGACCCAACCCGTCGGGTTGCAGCCTGCCCCGGGTGCGCCAGGTGCGGCCCTGCTGCTCCAGCCGAAAGTCGCCGGCCACGGCCCCGGACACCCCGAGGGTCTCCATGCCGCTGACGGTTTCCCCCAGGACGGATCTGAGGATCTCCGCAAACAGGCCCGCCATCTGCGGTGCGGCGAAAGAACCGGTGAGCCGGGTCGCCCCGGGGGCGATTCGGCCCTCCAGCTGTGCGCTTCCCAGACCGTTGATGGTTAGATTGATCCGCTGCGCTTCCAGGCGCCGCGCTCCCGGTGCGAGCGTTGCGCGCAGGTCGGCTCCGGTCGCCAGCCTGGAAACATCGGCATAGAAGGTTCCCCGCAGGACCTCGTCGGCGGCGATTTGGGCCTTCAGATCAAGCTGCAGCGGCTTGCCGCCGGATCTGGCATCGATCTCGCCCTGCAGTGTGAAACGGCCGCCGGTCAGTCCGGTCATGCCGTCGGCCGAAAAGAATTCCAGCTTCTGCCCGGCCAATGTGTCCAGGCGCAGCCGCATCCCCTCGGCACTGGTCGACAGGACGCCCGCGGCAGAAATGTTGCCGCTTAGCCCCCCTTCACCGGTCGGCCGCAATGACGCCGGCAGAAGGCCGGGGCCGAAAACGGCCGCCAGAATTTGCCAGGGGGTCGGTAGAAGCCGGAAGCGCAGCGCTTCCCGGGTGCCCTCGGCCCTGAACACCTCGCGGGAGTCTATCTGAAGACCGATATCCCCAGAAAATGCGCCGTCATTTTGCCGTAGGTGCAGCTGCGCCGCCAGCGGCTGCAAGTCGATTCCATTTGCCGCCGGCGTGATCGCCGCAGGCAACCCTTTCAAATCGGCCGCCAGCCGGAGGGTGCCGGCTGCCAGTTCGAAGTCGGCTTCCAGCGCCAAACCGCCGGCCAGCACGGGAGTTTCCTGGTCGTGCAGACGCCGCTGAAGCGCTTCGGCCTGGGGGACCTGCAGGGAGAAGTCGCCCCGCAGGCTGTCGCCGTCATTTTGCGCGTTGAAGCGCCCGGGGGCCATACCGGCCAGCAGAAAGCGGGCCTCCGCCTGCCAGATTCCGGTGGCCGCGTTGGTCAGGGCCGCCGTCAGGGCCGCCAGCGGCAGCCGCACCATCGGGGTGCGGATTTCGGCGGCCGCTGCGCGCAGCTCAACCGTCCATCCCCGGGTATCCAGGCTAAAATCGGCTGCCGGCTGGAGAACCTCGAAGGTCCAGGCGCCGGTGGCGATGGGCAGCCCCAGGGCCGCTGTGATCTGGGCCAGATCGCCGCTGTCGAAGCGCTCCAGGGCTAAAGTGCCGCTGACCAACGGGCCGTCGGCCTGGGGCAGGGTGACCTGCAGCGGCGCTGCGATCAGCTGGTGGCCGCCCACCTGGACGTGCTCCAGGGTGATCCGCTGCCGGGCGCCCCACGAGCCGCTGCCCCGGACTTCCAGAGCGAGGCCGGGGGCTTCGCCCAGACGAGCCGAAGCCCGAAACGGAAAGGGGGCCCCGCTGCCGGTCTCGACCTGGATCTGATCCAGGCTGTAGCGCCCATCGGCGGTGCGATATGAGAAGCGGCCGCCCGCGATTTCAAGCCGCGTCACCCCCCAATCCGGAACCTGGAGGGGCCCATCGGAGGAAGGCACCTGGGGGCTTGCCTGAAGCTCCAGTGCGGGCTGGGACAGGTACAGGCGGTCGATCCGGCGCGCCAGTAAACCCGAGGGCGACAGCCCGATTGCGGTGCGTGGCAGCAAAATACGGTAGTGGCCTGGGCGGTCCAGGGAAACCCCGGAGAGGAAGATGGCCGCATCCTTCAGGGTGATGCGTCCGATGCGGACTTCGGCGGCAAGCCGGGCGGATGCCGTGCGTTCAACCAGCGGCCGCAGGAGCTGGTTGAGCAGCCGGTCGGACTGCCAGAAGGCGGCCGCTAGGGTCAGCCCACCGATCAGCCCCAGCCCGAGGAGGATATAGGTGAGGCGGCGGTGTTTCATGGATTTGCTGCAAAACGGTTTGCTGTGCCCGGCGGCCGTCGGGATCCTTTCAGGACGGCGGCGGCACCGCACTGACCGCGGCAAATTCGACCCCCAGCGCCATCAGGGTGGTTTTCCCCCGGCCGCAGAGGTCGGTGATGAATTGGAACTGGTCGCGCGGGTCCACCGGGTAGGCCCTCAGCCGGTAGTGGGTCCCCCAGGGCTGCTCTTGGGCGACCACGACGACGGGCCGCTTGAGCTGCACGTAGGGGCTCGTCAAGGCCACGTCGTGAAGGGCGCTTTGAACGGCCGCCGGGTCGTGCCGGGGGTGAAGGTAAAAATCGGCGACACACTGCAGGTACTGCGTTCCGCTGTTGCTGTTGGCCACCAGGCCGGTCCATAGTTTCGATTGCGGAATGATGACCGTGGTGTCGTCGGGGGTGACGATTTCGATGACGCGCAGGCCGATGGACGTGACTTTCCCGTAGCAGCCGTCGATTTCGACCCAGTCCCCCAGCCGGTAGGGAATCTCGTAGACCGCGACCATGCCGGCCATCAGGCTGCTGGCATAGTCTTTGAGCGCGAAACCGAGGGCGAGCCCCAGGGCCCCCAGTAGGGCGAAGATGTTCTTGAAGGTGGGATCGATCAGAAGCGGAACCGATAGGAAGACCACCAGAAAAATGATCAGCAGGCGCAGCACCTGGACCGAGCCCAGCACCTGCTGCCGCTGGCGCCCCGGAAGCCTTTCCGCCAGCCGGGGCAGCACCCGTTTGATGATCGTAATGGCGGCCCAGCCGGCCGCGACGATCACGGCCACGTGCAAAAGGCGGTCCCACGTGATGTGGATGATGCTCGATAGTGTGCCTGGGGTCATGGGGTTTGCCTAAAACGGGTCCGTCAGGAAGTTGCGCTCTTCCAGATGGCGCCTGACCGCGGGATAGGCCAATGGCGCCACTTGCCAGGAACCGCCCGCTTGAACCGCCACGCCGGCACTCTGGAGCCTGCCCAGGGTCTGCATGATGGTGAAGGGCGGCAGGGGCAGCAGCTCAAGCAGGAGCTCCTCCGGCTGTCCGTCGTGAAGCAGAAGGCTGTGCAGCACGAAGTCGCCGGCGGGCCGTTCCACAGAAGGCACGGACGGCAGCAGGGGCGCAATCTTGGGCAGCACCCGGATCACCTGCTGCCGGTCCCCCGCATCAGCGTCGGCGTTACGTGTCGTCTCGGTATCCGCATCGGGGGGCATCCTGCGGAGGCTGTGGCGCCACATGGCGCGGGCCACCCCGCCGATGCCGCGGCTGCAGGCCGCCAGCAGGGTCAGGTAGTCGCCGGGCGGCGCCGGCTGCTCCCCGCTGTCAGCCCGGGTCTGGGGATCCGGAAAAAAGGCCTCCTGGCTGTCGCCCAGGCGGAAGCTGCAGCCGGCCCTCGCCTGGGGACCGGCCAGCCGTGCCAGCCAGCGCCAGAGCCGCTCGCCTTCCAGCGCCTGGGGGGTCAGCACCGGCAGGATGCCCGCCCCGGCGGCCACCTCCAGATAAGCCCAGGCCCAGCTGCCGCAGGTGACGGCCCCCTGTCCCAGACGGCCGGCGGTCAAATCAGCCAGCAGCAGCCGGACCGCCTGCAGTCCGCGGGGGTGCCGCAGAAAACACTTTTCGAGCCCCAACAACACCCAAGGCGACCGGGTGGCCGTCTGCCGGATGCGGTCAATCCAGTCATCAGGTGTAAAGATGATCTCCCGGGTTGTGGGCGGTGGGATGCGGGCCCATCGCCTGCGGGCGGCCACCGCCGCCAGGGCTTGCGTATGCCCCGAAAAGGGCGCTCCGATGATGCCGATGGCAGTACCGTCATCCCGGTCGGCAGCGCGCGCGTCCAGAGCTTCCTCCAGCCCGGCAACGGCCCCCGGCCATTCGTCGGGGGGGGCGATCTCGTCCAGCAGCCGTGCCGGCAGCGCCTCGAGTTGGTCCGCTTCGGCGGGTGGGCGCGCCTCGGCTGCATCCGGCTGGCGGAGATTGCGCCAGAAGGCCGTTACCCGGGTCCGCAGGTTGTTTTTAACCGTGTCGCTGGGCACCCGGTAGTCGCCCGGCGGAACGAAAGTCCAGAGGGGGGCTTCGCTGGTTTCGGAATCCGGTTCGGCGTTCGTCATCCCAAATACACTCTGTTAGGACCGGCTGGGTCAGGCAATGCCCTTGGGGTGCCGCCGCGGGTGGGGCGCCAAGGTCGCAAACGACGCTTCAACTAAGCGGAAAGCCCCCGGTGCTGTCAAGCAAAATCATCCTGCGGGAAGCCCTTCCTGACGGCCGGCAGGATCAGTCGATGAAAAGCTCGGTGCTGAGATAGCGCTCGCCGGTGCTGGCGAGGATCACCACGATGCATTTGCCGGCGTTCTCCGGGCGCCGGGCGACCTCAAGGGCGGCGGCAATGGCAGCCCCGGAAGAAATGCCGCAGAGGATGCCCTCCAGTCTGGCCAGCCGGCGGGCGGTCTGAAACGCGGTCTGGTCGCTGACCGTCAGCACCTCGTCGATCACGCTGCGGTCGAGCACCTCGGGGATGAAACCCGCCCCGATGCCCTGGATTTTGTGGGGTCCGGGCGCACCGCCGGAGAGCACCGGGGAATTCTCGGGCTCCACGGCCACTGTCCGCAGGGCCGGCTTTCTGGCCTTGATCCCCTGGGCGACGCCCGTGATGGTGCCGCCCGTGCCCACCCCGGCGACCACCAGGTCCACCTGGCCGTCGGTGTCGCGCCAGATCTCCTCGGCCGTGGTTTCCCGGTGAATTCTGGGATTGGCCGGGTTTTTGAACTGGTCGGGCATGAAGGCGCCGGGATTTTCGGCCAGCAGCCGCTCCGCAGCGGCGATGGCCCCGCCCATGCCTTTGTCCCCCGGGGTCAGCAGCAGGTCGGCGCCCAGGTGCTTGAGCAGCTTGCGGCGCTCGACACTCATGGTTTCGGGCATGGTCAGGCGCAGGCGGTAGCCCTTGGCCGCACAGATGAAGGCCAGGGCGATCCCGGTGTTGCCGCTGGTGGGCTCCACGATCAGGGTGTGGAGCCCGATGCGGCCTGCGGCCTCGGCGGCGTCGATCATCGCCGCGGCGATGCGGTCCTTGACGCTGCCCAGGGGGTTGAAGAATTCCAGTTTGGCCAGGATGCGGGCGTCCACCTCGTGGGCGATGCGGTTGAGCGCCACCAGCGGGGTGCCGCCGATGGTGTGCTGCACGTCGGCAAAAATCTTCATGGGGTTTTCCTCTCTCGGCAGGGCGGGGCGCCCCGCACTCCGCCCTTGCTCAGCGGTACTGCAGCCTGGGGGCTTCCATCAGAACCGTGGTGTCCGGCGGAATCGAGTCGGTGATCCAGACGTTGCCGCCGATCACCGAACGGCTGCCGATCACCGTTTCGCCCCCCAGGATCGTGGCCCCCGAGTAGACGATCACATCGTCTTCGATGGTTGGGTGGCGTTTCCGATTGCGCAGGCGCGCCACCGCCTCTTTGGGCAGCGACAACGCGCCGATGGTCACCCCCTGGTAGATCCGGACGTTGTCGCCGATCTTGGTGGTCTCGCCGATGACCACCCCGGTGCCATGGTCGATGACGAAGCGCGCCCCGATTCTGGCGCCGGGGTGAATGTCGATGCCGGTCAGGCTGTGGGCGTGTTCGGTCATGATGCGGGGCAGCAGCGGGACGTCGTGATTGTAGAGTTGATGGGCTACCCGGTAAACCCAGATGGCGTAGATGCCGGGGTAGCAGAAGATGATCTCATCGTAGCTTTTTGCGGCCGGGTCGCCTTCATAGGCGGCGGCCACGTCTGCGGCCATCAATTTCTGAATGCCGGGAATGGCCCGGATCACCTCCAGGGCGATCTCGCCGGCGCGCCCCTCGCAGTTGCTGCACGCCTGGTCGTAGCGGAAACAGTCGTGGCGCAGGCTGCGGCAGACCTGATCGCAGAGCAAATCATAGACCATCGAAACACTGCGTCCCATGCTGTAGCGCAGGTTGACGGGATCGACCTTTTCGGGGGAGAAAAAGCCGGGGAAAAGAATCTCGCGCATCAGCTGGAGAATTTCGATCACCGACTCGCGGGTGGGGATCGGCTCGTAGGTGACGTGGTGGTGGTCTGGCGGCGCATCGCCGTGTCTGAGAATCTCGTCCACCAGCCCGGGCAGCTGTTGCCTGAATTCCATGGCCTTGCCTGCGTATGTTCTGCAGGTCCGGACGGATGCCTGCAGGTCCTCTTTTTTCATGGAAGATGTCCTCCGGATGGCGTGCGCTATTTCTGCCGGCAAACCGCCGTCTTTCCCCGCATAGTAGATCCCCGCGGCGGAGGCCGCAAGGGGCCGCCGGCAACAAACTGCGGGTGGCCGTCCGGAATACCGGGGAAGATTGAATTCCGGTCCTGTCTGAATTATGATGCGGCGGCGTTGGACCGGGTTTGATGCCGGCGCAAAAAATTTGCCGTCTGACCGGACGGGGGGCTCGCGCTGGCGGGGTTCACCCGTTTGCGACGCCCCCCCTTTCGGGAAGTGGCGCCGAGGGAAGTTGCGCGGCATCGTTCCTGCCCGTGTAAGGAAACCACCCGGCCCACGACATAGCCGAAAACCCCCGGGGTTGCCACCCCCGTGGCAGTCCCGGCCATGACCTTGACGAAAGGAGTTGCCCATGGGCTGGCAGATTTCCCCCGCGATCAGCGACATTCTCGACAAAGGCGGCGGCTTTGGCGGCATCAGCCGCGACGAGGCCCTTACCCTGTTACGTCTGCCGCTTCAGACGCGCGCGGTTTACGCCCTGATGGAGACCGCCAACCGCATGTCGCGCCAGCAATTTGGCGATAAGGGTGAAAACCATTTTCACATCGGCGTCAATCTGGCGCCCTGCCCGCTGGACTGCAAGTTCTGCTCGCTTTCCACCCGGGTGGGCATCTTCACAGAGGCGGTTGAATTCGAGGAGCTGCAGATCGTCGCTTGGGCACGTCAGGCCGCAGCGCAAAATGCCGACGGCCTGAACATCATGACCACCGGCACCTTTTCCTTCCAGCGGCTGCTGGAGATCGGCCGCCTGCTGAAAAAAACGGTCGCCGTGCCGCTGGTGGCCAACACCCGCGACATCAACCACAAAGAGGGCGAGGCGCTCCTGGACGCCGGCTTTGTGGGGGCCTACCACGCCGTGCGCCTGGGCGAAGGGCGGGATACGCCGCTGAAGCCTGAAAAACGCATCCACACCATCCAGATCCTCCGGGACGTGGGGCTGCGCTGGATGAACTGCGTCGAGCCGGTGGGTCCCGAACACCCGCTGGAGGAGATCGTTGGGTTGATGTTCCTGGCCCGTGATTACGGCGCCACCTACAGTGGGGTGATGCGTCGAATCAACTTTGCGGGCTCCCCGATGGCCGTCCACGGCATGATCAGCGAACTGGAGATGGCCCGCATGGTGGCGGTCTCGCGCCTGGTGATGGGTGATGTCCCCCAGGCGCACTGCACCCATGAACCCCACAGCGCCTCGCTGCTGGCAGGTGCCAACCTCTTTTTCCCCGAAGTCGGCGCCAGCCCGCGCGACGGGGAGGCCGACACCGGCAAGGGCCGTGGCCACAGTCTCGCCCAGTGCTGCCAGATGCAGCGGGAGATGGGCTGGAACCCGGACCTGCCGTCCAACTGCTTCGTGTCAGCGGCGGTGACCGCGCCAGTGCAACCCCCCGGGGCCTAACCGGGTGCCTGGATCCCGCCGGCGGTTTTGCTGGCCTGGATCTTTTTCAGCGAAAGCGGACTGGCGCCCCCCCACCTGCCGAGGCCCTTACCGTCTGCTGCGCAATATGCTCCGCCAGCAGGTGGCACGGCTGCAGGCGCGCCCAGCCCGCCCGGGGGATCTGAAAAGAAGCTTGTCAGAAAGAGGTAAACTTGAGTATAGTGAAATTGTTATGAAATACGAAAAAATCATTCAGACTCTCCTTTCTTCGCCCCCGAAAGGATTGTCGTGATGAATCCGGAACCATCCGTTGCGGTCATGCGCTTTCCAGTGGAGAGATTTTTGGCGGTCCTAGCTGCGGCGGTGCTCTTGACGGGCACCGTGGGCTACAGCTTTCGCGTCGAGGACCGGCTGCACGAAGATCACCTGGCGCTGCTGGAGACGGCCTTGGAAATCCGTCTGGAGGCCACCATCGCCAACCTTTTTCTGGAAGAGATGCTGATCGGCAACCGTTCGGGGGAAGCCAAAGATGTGATGGGGCATCTGGATCGGGCCGCATGGTATGCCGGCGCCATGCTGGCCGGCGGGATCAACCCCGACGGTAGGATGATTCCGCCCGCCGATCCGGCCATTCGCCCGGATATCGAAAATTTGGCGGTCCGGCTGGACCACTTTCGGGGGCTGGCCCGCGAGCGTTTTGCCTCCTTCGCGCGCAACGGCCGCGATGGGTCGGAAGACCAGGCTTACCGCGCCGCCCTGGCGCAATTTGCCGGCGCCTCCGACCGCTTCCAGAACAAGCTGCGCCACGAATTCCAGAAAAGACAGAGCCTTTTTCGTTTTTTTCAGGTCTTCCTGGGGGTCCTGCTGGGGGCTTCGGCGGCCTTCTCTGGCTGGTTTTTGTACCGTTTTGAACGCCAGCGGGACGCCTATCTGGCTGGGTTGAAAGCGCGGCTTTGCAGGATCAAGGGGTTGCGTGGAATTCTGCCCATCTGTTCCTCCTGCAAGCGCATCCGGGATACCGACGGCCGCTGGAAACCGGTTGAAAACTACATCCGGCACCACAGCGAGGCGGATTTCAGCCACAGCCTGTGTCCCGCCTGCACCCAAAAGCTCTACCCCGGATTTCGCTGACCGCCAGCTGGGGTGCCAGAAAAAACCATCGTTTCCCGCCCCGGACGGGCAGGAAACGATGTTGGGACAAAGGGGCAAGCAGGCTGCGGCCGGATCTTTCGCCGCGGCCCTACTGCTTGTCGTAGAGTTGGATCAGCTTGTCGGTGAGATCCAGGGCTTCCTGGTGGTATAGCACCCGGCTGCGTTCGAAAATGATGGCGTACCCCTCTTTTTTGGCGATTTGTTCCAATAAGCCGGTCACCGCGTCCTGGATCTGTTTGAGCTTTTCGACCTCGAATTTTTTGAAGTCGTTGGCATAGCGTCTCTGCAGCTGGTTGAAGTCGTTCACCTGGCTTTGGAACGCGCGTGCTTTTTCCTCCTTGACCTCCTTGGTCATGACCTGGGCTTCAGCCTCCAGCCGCTTCTTCTGGTTCTCCAGGTCCTGGCCTTTGGTCTTGAGTTCGGCCTCCATGGCCTTTCCTTTTTGCTCGATTTCAGCCTTGGCGGCCTTGCCGGCTTTGGAATTCTGAAGCACCCGCTGAAAATCGACGACGCCGAATTTGGGTGACGCCCCCCAGGCCACCGAGGCCAGGATCAGGCAAAAGACGGCTGCCAGGGCTGTGTGAACCGATGGTTTCATAAAATGCCTCCTTGATGGATGTGGCGCAAACGTGCCGCCGGGTTTTAAACAGAGTTTAAAAAAAACGACCTATAAATGCCACGGGTGGGTCCTAAAAACAAGAGGGGCGGCAATTTTAGCCGGACGCGCCCAAAATTTCGGGCGCGTGCAGGCCGGCGTTTCCGACCCGCAGCACCGTTTTCTGCCGCTACCCAATGGGTTTTAGGATTGCATCGATTCTGAGAGGCCCGGATCGACCTGCCCGAGCCATTACGGAGGGCGGCGCGATGAAAAGCGAAACCGTTTTTTTGACTCGCGAGCAGGCCGTGGAAGCGATTTGCCGTGATTTCCGGCAGTATGCGCCGCAGCTTCTGCTGTTCTGCGAGGTTTTGCGGCTGGTTTCGGACCGCGAGACCCGGTTGCGGCCAGAGATCCGCAAAAGAGGCGTCTGGATCAGTGTTTGCGGCCGCCAAAAGATGCGCTGGCTGGAGGGGCGGGAATTGCTGGCGCATCTCTGCGAGGCGCTGGTGCGGGCCCGACTAGAACCCGCAAAGCTGGCGGCAGTCTGCGCCCGGGTCTTCCAAACCCGGGCTTTTCCGGCAGTGGCACCCGACACCGGCGAGATCGGGGTTCGCATCGAAGCCGGCATGCACCGCTTCTCCTGCCGTCAGTGCGGACAGTGCTGCCGCTATCTGGATTACCGCAACGAGGTCGGCGCCGCCGATGTCGCCCGCTGGCAGTCCATGGGGCGCAGCGATATTCTTCGCTGGGTGGGGGTTTACCGCCGCACCGACGCCCAGCCGACCTACCGGGCCTGGGTGGACCCGGCCACCGGCCAATTGGCGGCCAGTTGCCCCTTTCTGAAATCGAATGCCTCCGGGAATCGATGGGTCTGCGGGATTCATGACGTCAAACCGGAGATTTGCCGCCAATACCCGACAAGCCGCAAGCACGCCCGCATGACCGGGTGCCCCGGCTTTGACGCCTGATTGAAGGTTCGGGGGGCGGGGTGACCCGCTTCGGCGGAGGCTGCCGCGTTTCAAACTCCCCCGGCCCCGCCGGATTCTTCCGGCCAACCACTTACGGAAAGGAGAGATCATGAAAGCCGTTTTCAAATTTTTGGGATGTGCGGTCAGTTTTCTGGTAGTGATCGGGGTGGCCTATGGGCAGTTCGCCAAACCCGAGGAGGCCATCGCCTACCGTCGGGCAGTGATGAAGGTCAACGGCCATCATTTCAACAGCCTTGGGGCGATGGTCAAGGGAAGCGTGCCCTACGACCAGGCGGCGGCAGCATCCGATGCCCAGGTGGTGACGATGATGGCCGGCCTGCCGTGGGCGGCCTTTGCCGTTGCGGGAAGCGATCAGGGGGACACGCGGCTGAAATCATCGGCGCTGGCCGAAAGGGACAAATTCATGGCGGCGGCGAGCGCCTTCGAGGCGGCCAGCGCCAAACTGCGCGATCTTGCCGACGCCGGTGATGAGGCTGCCGTCAAGGCTCAGTTCGGGGCCGTTGCACAGACCTGTAAGGAATGTCACAGGGCTTATCGCAATTAGCGGACGGGGCGCCCGCTCAGCTTCTGCGTAATGGAAATGTATTGGAAATATTTGAAATATCCAGTGACTACATCGAACTCAACAAGCTTTTGAAGGCATCCGGGCTCTGCGATAGCGGTGGAATGGCCAAGTCGGTGATCACCGGCGGCCAGGTCCTGGTGGACGGCAGCGTGGAGTACCGCGTCAGGTGCAAAATTCGAAAAGGCCAGACGGCCTCCTTCCATGGCCGCAGAATCCGGGTGGGGCAGGCGCCGAGGCCCCCGCAAGAAATGTTCTGAGCGGCTGCCAGGCTGGTGGGCGCCCCGGCCGGTGGGTGCAGCGGGCGACGTGCGGGGGTCCTGCGGTCCGGGGTGGCTGGGGTCAGAATTCAGGTGGGGATGCCGGCCACCCGGACTCTAAGATGCAGGCGCATACCGCCGAATCCCACCCCTGCCATGGAAAGGGTGGCGGTTGTGCCGTCACGAATGCCGGGGGGCAGGCTCAGGCTGAAGGATTCTCTGATTGCGACTTGGCCGCGCCCCCTGCAGGCCGAGCATTCCCAAAAAATGTCCCTCCCGCGGCCGCCGCACTGCTCACAAGGCGCCGTCAACTGGAGGGTAACCGGGAAGGACCCCCCCCGGAGGGCCTCCTGCGGGGAGAGAATTATTTCGATGTGGGGATCCCGCTGCAGGATCCTTTCCTCATTCCGCTCGAATACCCCCGGGAAAAAAGCATCCAGGATACCTTTTAGCGGTGATTCTCCCCCGCCGCGGGGGGCCACCTCCTCTGCAACCGGGCCATCGGGCGGGCGCATTACCCGGGTTTGCACCTGACGCTCCAGGCTGGCATCATAATCCCGACGTTTGGCGCTATCCGACAGGATCTCGTAGGCATCGCGGGCCTCCAGGAACCGCTCGGAGGCCTCTTTGGAATGTGCCCGGTCGGGATGGAAGCGCTTGGCGATTCGCCGGTAAGCCTGCTTGATGTTCTCAGCGCTGGCCGTGCGCGTTATTCCCAGTATGACGTAGTAATCTCTGGGCATCTGATACCCCAAAGATCCACTCAAAAGGCCGGCATCGTCTGAAAAGCAAAAAGGCCCCGGCGCAGGGCTGGCCGGGGCGTCTTTCGCGTCGCTGCGGAGGGCGGTTTGCCGGTCTTCTCCGTTTGGGTGGCCTTACGCCGCCACCGTGATCTTGCGCGGCATTGCTTTTTCCACCTTGGGCAAGGTCAACCGCAGTACGCCGTTGGTGAGTTTGGCGTCGATTTTATCCTGGGCGATGACCTCCGACAGGGTGAACTGACGATAATACTTGCCGGTCTCATATTCGATCAGGATGTCCTCCTCGTCGCCGCCCTCCACCGGAAAGATCTCCCCGGAAATGGTCAGGGTGTTGTCCCGCAGATCGATGTTGAGATCCTCGGGGCGCACCCCCGGCAGGTCGGCCAACATGGTGATTGTGGTTTCGGTTTCGAAGATATCCACGTCCGGTGTGAAAACCAGCCCCGGCCGTGTCTGCTCGGCAGGAGAGGTCACTTCCTGCTTGTCTTTGACCTGGATTTCTTTGGATTCTCTGTCCGCCATTGCTGAGTCCTCCTTTCGAGTGCATCGGACGTTACGCCACTGTGATCTGTCTGGGTTTGGCCGCTTCGGCTTTGGCCACTGTCACGGTCAAAATGCCGTTTTTAAGAGTAGCGCTGACTTTTTCCGGATCGATGTCGCCGGGCAGTCCGATCATCCGCGAAAAGGTTCCTGCCTCGCGCTCCCGCCGGTGGTAGCGAACCTCCTGACCCTCCTCAGTAAACGTCCTTTTGCCCGTAAGTGAAATCGTCTTTCGCAGGACCTGGATGTCGAGATCTTCGGCTTTGACCCCCGGGAGCTCCGCGCGCAGATGGTAGTTGTCGCGGTCTTCGGTCAGGTTGATCAGCGGAAAGACCCCGGCCGGGCGGGCGGCAAAAGTCTCCGGCGCCAGTGTCTCCATCAGCCGGTCCATCTGCTGGCGCATGCGCTCCAGATCACTGAAAGAGCCTCTGGCACGCCACGTGGGCAGTCCGAACAATTGTCTGTAAAGCATGGCCTTTACCTCCTTTTAATAAGTGGTGCGGGTGTTGTTGTCTGGTCAGCTGAGGACCGTTTTTGGCTTGCGTTTGATTATGGACTAACGATAAAAACCAAATAAGTTTTGTCAATATAATTTTTACACAAAAATATTGAATTATTTTTTTCGAAATTTATTGTAAGTAATATACTTATTCTCATCAACGCAGCCGCCACCGCGGCCGGTCCGCAAGGTTCGCCCCTCCGTAAAGGGGCCCGGGCGGCGCCAATGCGTGCAACCGTCTCTCAGGGGAGAGGGAGGGATTATGATAAAGGATAACGGGCAGCAAAAACCGGCGCAAAGAAGCCTGCCCCGGGCATTCTCGCATGACCTCAGGGGCAGGCAATCGGTTCGGGCGACCTTTAAACTGACCGAGGGTTGCATCAACGCGATTCACATCGTTGCCGCGCACATGGGGATTAAACAGAAATCGCTGTTCGACCACTTGATGGAGGACATTCAGACGCTGAGCCTGATTGCCGAGCAGCTGCCGAATTTCCGTCTCAGCCCCGCCGGACGCATCCAGAAGACATTCGTCCTCAGCCGCAGATCGCTGATTTCACTGGAGGAGATTGCCAGCAGCTTCAACGCCCCGCGCGATGTGCTGATCGAACTTTCGGTGCGGCGGCTGCTGCCGGTCATCGCCGAAGTGCGCAAAAACCATGTGAAACGAAAAAAAACGCTGAAGGGTATTGAGGAGCATCTCGCGGGTGGGGCCGCCCTGCTGGATCGGATCGGCCATGAGTTGGGAAAAGACGATGCCGTGCACCAGGAACTGGCGACGGTCATGGCGCACTATGCCCAGGCGGTTGAAAACATCAAAGCGCTGGTCGCGCGGGGTCGGGCGATCGAGGACTTCGACGAGGAAATCTTGAAAAAACAGATGCCGGCCCACGGCGACCGGGAGCCGTCCTGAGACGAGGAGTCTCTTGGCTTGGGATAGACGGTGAAGCGGCGGCCGGCGCCTCAGCTCTGTTCCTCGCCGGGCCGGCCGTGGTGGGTGAGAAGCTTCTGGCCGCCCTCGCCTTTGCCCGGGTCTTCTGCCCTGACGTGCAGCGCGTGTTTTTTGCCCGTGATAATGACCCCCATGCGCAGCGCCATTTCTCGCCGGTATTGAAACTCCTGCTGTTGGCGGTCTTTTTCCAGCCGGTAGCGGGAAATCAGAAACACGACCGCCAGCAGGGTGGCCCCGCCCAGCAAAACGGCAGCGCCCCAGAAGAGGTACCCGATGGCCGCTTCGCCGATGCCGGCCAAAAAGGCGAAAAACCTGTCGATGTGCATGATGGCGACAACCACCACGCACAGGAGCATCAGACTCAGCAGAAACGGCATCTGGTGATGGACGGTGCCGATGGCGGTTTGGAGCTTTTGATGCCAGGGGGCCTCCGGGGCGTGCGGGGGATTTTCGGCCGCGGCCCCTGGCGTGGGTGCCGCAGCCCCGGCAGACATGAAAAAAAAGTTGAAGGCGGTCACGAACACGCCGGTCAGAAAGGTTGCGGCGATCGGCATGATCAGGGCGGCCATGAAAAAGTTTTTCCAGGAGAAGGGGATATTGATCGGGTGCAGCTGGCACAGAAAAAAAACGAGGAAAATGAAAACTTCGAGCGAGAGGATCACATACAGGTAACGGATCACAAATTTCCGCATTTCAGAGGTCTTAAAGAGGGTGGCAACACCCTGCAGCTCGATTTCGGGTCTTTCTTCGGGCATATGTTCTTTCCTGCCTGCCATGGCGGGCTGCGCGCGGTCCAAAAAACCGCCCCGGCGCGCTCAAACGGCGCCTGGCGGTGAGGCCCTCACACCGTGTCAAGGCCTCTGCTGTCCGATCCCTGCGGATTCTGGTAGGCTGCCGCCAGATGCGACCAGGCCGCTTTGTAGGAGTCCAGCGCACCCTGAAGCCTGGGGATCCGCCTGCGGGCGAGGGTTTCCATGCGAGTGCGGTCGCTTTCGCTGAGCGTGCCTTGGGACTCGGCCTCCAGATAGTGGAGCAGGGTCAGGGCGAAGAGAATGCGCCGGGTGGTGTCGTTTTGGAGCGGGGCCGCAGGCATGGTCATGCGGATGTGGCGGAGGGCGGCGGGGGCTGGCGGGACCGCGGTCAAATAATCTCCCATCACGCAGCTGAGCTTCTTGTGGGCCGCTTTTAAACGCTTCAACTGGGCTGCCAAATGGGGGTGCCCGTTTGCCACCATCGCCGCCACCTGCTGAATCTCCTTTGGCTGGGGGGTTTCCGCGTACTCCGCGGGCGTCATGAAAAAGCGTTCCAGTTGGGTGTCGCTGGCACTGCGAAAGTCGCTCTGGTTTAGTCTTTTGAGAATCTCCAGCATGTTCCTGCAGTGCTGCATCACGATGCTGTGAAGTTTGGCCCCCAGCATCTCCCGCAACAGGGGGTAAGGATCCGACCGGGCGGCTTCAAGCCGCCTCTCCAGGGGCGCGCAGGCCCGCCGCACGTGCTGCTGCATCAAGGCGTGAAAATAGATCGGGCTGCTCACCCCCTTCTGGAAGCGCAGGCGTTTCCAGTGGTCCAGGAGCAGGTAGATTCCCATCATCAGGATGATGCAGACTCCGCCCACCAGCACCATCGCCCAGCGCGCATGCTGAACGGGAAGATCGGCCCGGGCTGCCAGGGGAAATAACAGCACCAGGGCCGCCAGGCCCCCGAAAAGAGCCCCCACGACGCTGTTGACCGCAAGCCCCGAGCGGCTTTTAAGTGGCGTCCAGTGTCCCCCGCCGGTGCCCGCTGGAGACCGGTCCAGGGCCGACGGATACGGGTTTGAAAAGGTTGGCAGGCCCATGGGTAAGAGGGGGCCTAATTGGACGGCGGCAGGATCTTGAGGTTCCCCTTGCCCGTTTCCTGCCCCTCGTAGACAAGGCTCTCGGGCGCAGAGATGATTTTGCCCTTCCGGTCGATGACGGTGTTGTCGTCCAGAATTAGCAATCCCAGTTTGTCCATCACATCGTTTTTGTACTTGTACTCGTATTGCATCTGTTGGCGGTTGAGGCGGTAGTTGACAAACAGCCACAGCAGCCAGAGCAGGACGGCGACCCCCAGAAGCACCGCGGTGCCGATCAGGATATGGCTCAAGGCCCTTTCGCCGGCGTTGATGATGAAAAGAAAAATGTCATCCATCTTAAAGAGCAGCATCGAGCCGGTGACGATCAGAAAGAGGATCGGCAGCAGTGGCACCTGGCGCATGTTGCTCAGATAGGCGCTCAGCTTCATGAAATGGTTTTTCGATTCCTCGCCGTTCACCGGATTGCCGGCGATCTCCTCGTCGGCCGGGTTGATCCCGAAAAAAAACTTGTTGAACGCCAGAATGAAGATGCCCAACAGGAACGTGCAGGCCACCGGGATGATGAAGGCGGAATAAAAATAGAGCTTCCAGGGAAACGCGCCTTTTTCCGGCCCCATGTTGCCCACAAAGCTGACCAGGAAAATGAGGATTTCGATGGCCACGATGAAATAAAGGTAGTTCAGGAAAAAACTCTTCAGTTGGACGGCGTCGAACAGTCGCGCCACCCCGACAAAGCGTTCGGTATTCTGATGTCGCTTGCCCATCTTGCTCACCTTTCCATACCCGAAGGGCCGCCCCGTCAGGACTGCGGCCTTTTTTTCGATACTTGCGACCCCGCTTGCGCCGGCCCCCACCCCCCAGTGGCACCATCCCCGGAGGCCTCACCCTTGGCGGCTTCCGTCCGGGAATTTTTTGGGACCGGGGGCTTTCGGGCGCTTACCACGACTGGAGGGCGCCGTTTATAAAGTTTGTTTTCCGGGCGGCCTCCGGCAATCGTCGGGGCCTCCCTCAAGTGGTCCTCTCCGCTGGGGATTTTAGGTGCCCCAATGGGACACCGGTTTCAAAACACCCTGATCGGTGGCCGAGCAACGGTCCTTTAAAACAGGCGACTCCGCAAAGTCCGATTACCGCCTTGGGCCGTATTGCGTAGTCGCTGCGGCGTGGATAAGCGCCCCTCCCTTTCGGAGATTGGCGCATCATAACCTGGCGGTTTTACCAAATCATCCAGTTTTGGAACTTTTTACCGGCCCCTTAAAATTTGTTTATTATACCATCTGGGCAACTGATGGCAAGCATCAGGCAAAAGGGCGGAAGGCGGCGGGGGCGTGGGAGGCCGCTGCTGTGCCTGGGGCCGGCGCTGCAGGCGGGGCTATCCGCCGGGCGGTGGGCCGAAGCCGAGATAGGGGCTCACGCGCCAGGCGGATTTTACCGACCAGGGGCAGGGGTTCTGTCTTTACGGGGTAAGGGCAGCGGTGAAAAATAACGCTGCATCGCGCATGCCTTTTTGCCCGCCACCGGCCTTGCATCCCGCGCCCATATCGCGATTGCGTCGCGGGATGGGCCTGGGTGACGAACCACAATCCGGCGCCTTTTTGGGAATCTGTTCACTCCCGCGATCACTGAAGGAAACCCCGGCCGCCGGGTTCTTCCAATATTCAGACGCTATCGGGTCAGCAGATAAGCGCTAAGGGGATCGTGATAGCCCATCAGGTAAATCGCCAGCAGTCCGAGAATGCCCGTCAGGGTGCAGTAATAGAGGGTCGGGATGATGGTCAGGCGCAGGGTGTTGCCCTCCTGGCCCAGCAGCCCGACCGTAGCGGAGGCCGCCACCACGTTGTGGATGCAGAACATATTGCCCGCTGCCGCGCCCACAGCCTGAAGCGAGACCACAACCACGCCAGAGATGGCCAGATTTTGGGCCACCCCGTGCTGGAAGAGGCTGAACATGAGGTTGCTGATGGTGTTGCTGCCGGCGATAAAGGCGCCCAGGCCGCCGATGAACGGCGCGAAAAAGGGCCAGACCTTGCCCACATTGGCGGCCACCCATTCGGCCATCGCCAGGGGCATGCTGGAGTAGCCGGCGGCGTTGATACCCGAATTGATGTACACCCGCACCATGGGAATTGTGAAGATCAGCACGAAACCGGCCCCCAGCAGAATGCTGCTGGATTCCCTGATGGCGGCCCCGAGTTCCTCCGGGCTCATGCGATGGAGAAAATAGGTGAGCAGGACCACGAAGCAGAGGATCGCGCCGGGCAGGTAGAGGGGCACGAAGGCGGCGCTGATTCCGGTGCCGAGGATGTCGGGCCAGGGGAATTTGACGCTTTTGAGCCAATCGCCCAGGGGCAGTTGGCGCAGGCGGGTGAGCACCAGAACGACGGCTACCAGGAGGTAGGGAATCCAGGCCCGGACCAGGTTCATGGGCTTTTTGGCCGTCAGCGCGTCGAGTTTGATATCCATCCGGCTCGTCCAACCGGGGCTCCATTCTTCGCGGGGCGGGAAATCCCAGGTGTCCTTGGGCACCAGAAATCCTTTGGTGGCCGCGACGGTCATGATCGCCATGCCGACCAGGGCGCCGATCAGGCTGGGGAATTCTGGCCCGAGAAAAATGCCCGTCAGCGCGTAGGGCACGGTGAACGCCAGACCGCCCAGGAGGGAAAATGGCAAAATGGACAAGCCCTCGGTCCAGGATTTGTTCTTGCCGAAAAAGCGGGTCATCATGACCACCATGAAGGTCGGGATCAAGGTGCCGGCAATGGCGTGCAGGGTGGCCGAAGCGGCCGTGATCAGCTGCAGGTAGTGGCTGAAGTCCAGGCCCGCTTGGCCCAGCAGTGCGGTAAGTTGGGGGCTTTCCAAACCCCCCTTGACACCGATCAGAATGGGGGTTCCGACCGCTCCGAAGGTCACAGGGGTGCTTTGGATCATCATGCCGATCATGACCGCGCCCAAGGCCGGGAAACCGATAGCCACCATCAGGGGCGCAGCGATGGCCGCCGGGGTGCCGAATCCCGACGCGCCTTCGATAAAGGCGCCGAAAAGCCAGGCGGTCAGCACCACCTGTATCCGACGGTCCGGGCTGATCCGGGTGAAGCCGTTGCGGATAGCGGAGATCGCACCTGAATGTTTGAGGGTGTTGAGCAGTAAAATCGCTCCGAAGATGATGAACAAAATGTCGGCGGTGATAAAAAGCCCCTGGATGGTCGAGGCGAGGATGCGCACCAAGTCCACCTGCCAGAAGAGAAAGGAGATAATCACGGCCACCGCGTAGCAGATGGGCATGGCCCATTTTGCGGGCCAGCGGAAACCGACCAGCAGAACGGCCGCCGTCAAGATGGGCAGCACGGCCAGAAAAGACTGCAACCCCAAGCTCATGTCGCCTCCTCTGTAAAAATTGAAGGGTGATGGTGTGCTATGGGCTCTCGCGGCTTTCGCTATTGGCGCTTGCACTGGTCTTCATCTGAAGGCGGGCGCACGGCCCGCGCGCCCTATTCATAGGCATCGCCAGATCTCAGTTTCTCCTCGGTGCGTTTTTGCTCCAGCAGCGCCTGCTTGCGGGCGACGAATTTGTTGCGCAGCAACTGGGCCCGGGTGACCCGCGCCTCCCGGGTCGGTTTCAGGCCCGCCCACTGCATGTCCACAAAATAGCGGTACTCCAGCAAATCCATGGTGCCATCATTTTTGACCTGGCTGATGAAAAGGTTCAGCCAGCCCAGAAAATCGGGGTCCCCCTTGCGCACCGCAAACCCGTAATCCTCCCGGGTTACCGGCGCCAGCAGCGGCTTGATGCGCGCGGACATCTCCGGGTGGGTACGGGACCAAATTTGAACAAAGGGCGAATCATGGACCGTGGCGTCCACTTCCCCCTTGACCAGGGCCGCGACCGCCTCCGGGTGATCGGGAAAGGTTTTGATGGCCTCGGCCGGAAAGAGCTCGCGCGCAAAGTTTTCGATGGTGGTGTCGGCTTTGACCCCGATGCGGATCCCCGGAATGTCCACCAGTTCGAAATAGGAGCTGGCCACCGGCGCGACCATCTCTTTTTCGACCAGGGCCGCCTGACTGACCTCGAAATACGGGTCCGTGAAGGCGACCTGCAGGCCGCGTTCAACGGTTCGGGTCATAGCGGCGATGATGATGTCCGATTCGCCGGCCAACAGTTTTGGAATTTGATCCTTGAACTGATCCGGCATGACAAACCTTGCCTTGACCCCCAGGTGATCGGCGATCAGCCGGGCCAAATCGACATCCAGCCCGAAGATGTCATCTTCGCCGACCACACAGAAAGGCGGGTAGCCTTTGTTGACGGAGATCACGATTTCACCCTTGGCCTTGATGCGCTCGATTTCTCCGGCGTTTGCCTGGGTGAGCGCCAGCCATGGGATTGCCAGTAAAATTATGAATACCCCTTTCATGTTAGGCCTCCATCGTTTGGTATGGGGTTTGGAGGAACTCAGGCGGATGGCCCCAAGCTTGTGGGTGGTCCTGCCCGGGGTTTTTTACGGTCCCTTTCATCCGCAACTTTTCGCGGATTAAATCCGCGGCCGGGTCATTTTCTGGGGAGAGAGAATGTCTTCCAGTTGGCTTTGGTTCAGAAGGTTTTCCTCCAGGACCAGATCCATGACGCTCTTATTTGTCTCCAGCGCTTTTTTGGCGATCCGGGTGGCGTTTTCGTAGCCGATGTGGGGCACCAGCGCCGTGACGATCCCGATGCTGTTGGCCACGTAATCGCGGCAGCGCTCACGGTTGGCCGTGATGCCCTTGATGCAGCGGTGGGTCAGGGTGTTGACGGCCTGGATCAGCATCCTCAGCGATTGAAAACAGTTGAATGCGAGCACCGGCTCCATGACGTTGAGCTGCAGCTGACCGGCCTCGGCCGCCAGCGTGACGGTCAAATCGTTTCCAATGACCTGAAAGGCCACCTGATTGACCACCTCGGGGATCACCGGGTTGACCTTGCCCGGCATGATGGAGGACCCCGGCGCCATAGGGGGCAGGTTGATTTCGTTCAGCCCCGCCCGGGGGCCGCTGCTGAGCAGCCGCAGGTCGTTGCAGATTTTGGATATCTTGACGGCAATCCGTTTGAGCACGCTCGAGAACATGACAAAGGCGCCCATGTCGGAGGTCGCCTCCATCAGGTTTTCGGCTTGGACCAGCTCGAATTTGGCGATCCGCGAGAGCTCCTCGATGGCCAGGCTGGAGTACTCCGGTTTGGCCGTGATGCCGGTACCGATGGCCGTGGCCCCCAGGTTGATCTCCCGGAACAGCTGGACCACGACGTTGATCCGCTGGATGTCCTCCTTGACCGTCACCCGGAAGCCTTCGAATTCCTGCCCGAGGGTCATGGGAACGGCATCCTGGAGCTGCGTGCGCCCCATTTTGATCACATCCGAGAATTCCACCGATTTCTGCTTCAGTTCGTAGGCCAGATCCGCCAGGGCGTCGGTGAGCTCGCTGTAACTGAGCAGGATGGCCAACCGAATCGCCGTGGGGTAGGCGTCGTTCGTGGACTGCGATTTGTTCACATGATTGTTGGGGTGAATGATATCGTATTCGCCCCTGGAGCGGCCGAGGATTTCCAGGGCCCGGTTGGCGATGACCTCGTTGGCGTTCATGTTGGTGGAGGTGCCCGCGCCGCCCTGGATCATGTCAACGACGAATTGGCCGTGCAGATTGCCGGCAATGATTTCATCACAGGCCTTGCAGATGGCCTCCCCCACCTCTTTGTCCAGGTCTCCCAGCTTTTGATTGGCTTTGGCGGCCGCTTTTTTGACCATCGCCAGGGCTTTGACGAAGTTGGGGAAATGCGACAGCGGGATGCCGGTGATGTCATAGTTCTCAAGGGCCCTGAGAGTCTGGACACCAAAGTAAGCATCGGCCGGCACCTCCCGCTCACCGAGCAGATCGTGTTCCAGGCGCTGTTTGCCCCCGGCCGGTGCCGCTATCGCTGCCCCCCGGTATCCAAAACTCGCATACTTCAACCGGTAGGCCATGACCCGGGCGACCTGGGATAGGATTTTGCCCGCCATTTCCGGGTTCTGTTTCAGGATCTCTTCGACCGCCTGGCGCTCCAGCGCCAAGACGCGGCTGTCCACCACGGCCCGGCAGGTATTGGTATGCTCGTCTTCATCCAGCATGGCGCCTTCGCCCACAAAGTTGCCCTCACCGATCCGCGCCACCGTTCTTTGAACATCCCCGATTCCCCTCAGGATTTCCACCTCCCCCGCCTGGATGACGAACATTTCCGTGCGTGTTGTGCCGGCGTGAAAGAGGTAAGCTCCCAACGGATAGGTTCTGCGGGTGACTTTCTGCGCCAGAAGATCCAGTTCGGCTTCCGACAAGTCCTTGAACAAGACGATGTTTTTTAAAATGGATGCTGATTCTGGCATGGGTCCCCCTTTTCGGTAAGTGACAGGTTCTCTCGGATGTGCAAACTCCCCGGCTGTGCGGTTTCCGCAACCCCGGTCGCACGACGTTTGGGGCATTTGGGGTGGCGGCAGAGGGTTTCCAACCGCCGGACCATGGCGCCTTTTTTTCGGCACCCCAATGTTTCAGCTTATCCCGAGCTCTCGGCGGCCGCTGTTTGGGGGGCCTCCTTTTCCCAGTAAGTTGAATCCAATTCCCCTTCGCTCTTCGCCACGGCGCAGGTGACCGCGAGGTCCCCGGTGACATTGACGGCGGTTCGCCCCATGTCCAGGAGCGCATCGATGCCGAAAATCATGGCATAGGCCATGGCCACCGATGTTCCCGGCTCGACCTTCAAGCCGACTGAATTGAGCACCATCAGCAGCATAATGGCGCCGGCCCCGGGCACGCCGGCGGTGCCGATGGAGGCCAGCACGGCCGTCATGATGACCGTCATCTGCTGGCTGATGGTCAACGGAGAGCCGATGGCAAAACCGACGAAAATGGCGCAGACGCCCTGGTAAATGGCCGTGCCGTCCATATTGATGGTGGCGCCCAGCGGCAGGGTGAATGAAAAAACCCCTTTGGAGACACCCATCTCGTTTTGAGCGACATCCAGGCTCACCGGCAGCGTGCCGCCGCTGCTGCGCGTCACGAAGGCTGTAATCGTGGCCTCTCTGGCTTTTGCAAAAAACAGTCTGGGGCTGACACGAAAGATCGCCAGCAAGGCGCCGTAGATCAGCAGGTAATGAAGGGCAAAGGCAACATAGACAGCCAATGTCACCATGCCCAGGGGGCCGAAGGCTTCCGCCCCCTGTTTGCCGAAGACAACCGCGATCAGAGCGAATACGCCGATGGGCGCATACTGCAAGATCCAGTGAACCACCTTGTACATGATCTCGCCGCAACCCTCAAAAAACCTGAACACGGTATTGGCGGCCTCCCGGACGCGCTCCTCCCCGCTTTCGCGAAGAAACGCCAGGCCGATTCCAAAGATGATACAAAAGAAAATCGTCGGCAGAATTTCCCCGGTCGCAAAGGCACTGAAGGGGTTCACCGGAACTACGTTGATCAGCGTGTCAAGCAGGGAAGGTTGCGTCAGTTCCTTGCCGAACGCACTGGCTGTCCCGGCAAGCTGCAGCCCTTTACCCGGCTGGAAGATATTGCCCATGATCAACCCCAGCGCCACCGCAAAGGCCGTGGTGATCGTGTAAATCACCAGCGCTTTGACGCCCACCCGCCCCAGTCGCGCGGGATGGATACTGGCCGCCCCGACAATCAGGGTGAACATCACCACCGGCATCACGATCATCTTGAGCAAGCGGACGAAGATGTCGCCGAAGGGGCTCACCCAGACGATGCCCGGTCCGAACACCAGGCCGGCGACCGCTCCCAGGACCAGGCCAAGGAGAATGCGGATCAGCAAGTTGATTTTAAAATACCATCCCAGCCATTTCATAAGCCCCCCTTGTTCACCCTATGGATATGGAATGTGGATAAACGCGCTTCAGACCCCTCCCAGCGGCAAAATGGCAAATGGACCGACCATTGAAAGTCGATCAGATGGACTCGCTTTTTGGGCGCCCGGAAGCCTTGGCTAGCCCAAATAGGGTCATCCCGTGCGGTAAAATTTAGAAAAAGTTTGCCCCGCGAAAATAGATTTGCCGGGCGCCGTTGCCGGGTGATCTGGCCGCTGCCTGATACGTGAAAGAAGACCTTCGGCAGGCCTTGCGCACAAAGGCTTTGACCAAGGAGATGTCTCCGATTCCATTAAAGCACACGTGAAACAAATCTCCAAAACTGCGAAGATGGTGGAAAGTCTGGAGTGGTATGCCGTGAGCATATTTCAAATTTTGACCCTGACAGCGGTAGCTCCTGGTCGCGAATTGATTACCCCTTCTTTTTCCAGAGGGCCGGCTGTCCCGCCGTAAAATCCGGCAATAACGGCATCTTCAACCGTCATCAAAGGCTCCTAAGACAGCATCCGCTGCAAACTCAAGGCGTTTTGAACGGCATACCCCGCTTCATCGTTGTCAAAGTAGCAGAACACCTCCTTGCCCTGATCAACCCAGGTCGAGATGGCCCCGGCCCAGCCAGCCAAGCTGTGCGGGTCGTATTTCCCCTGATAAGCGCCTTTAGGGCCGTGCAGTCGAACGTAGACAAATTCTGCGGAAACTTCCTTGGGAGAAAGCCGGCCGGAAAATTCATAAATGCAGAAGGCCACCCTGTGATCCCGCAACAAACCGCAGGCCTCCGGGTTCAACCAGCTCGGGTCCCGAAATTCGAAAGAGTATCGATACCCTCTGGGCAGGACCTCGAGAAAATCCCGCAAACGGCCAGCATTGAAATGCCATCTCGGTGGCAGCTGAAAAAGAAGAGGCCCCAGCCGGTCCCCCAGTATTTTAACCCGTTCGAGAAATGGCCTAAGAGTCCGCCGAGGATCTTTCAACTTCTT
>JAJDNY010000095.1 GCA_022340425.1 Desulfobacteraceae bacterium
CGCCCGACCAGCTCTTTGAAGCCGAGCGCTGGGAGCGTGCCGCGGGCCACCTGAGGGCCGCACTCGGCGGTAGCCTGGACCTGGCGGCGGCGCTCAAGGAGAAAATGGCCGCCTGCCGCTACGTTGGCCAGCCCATCACCGACCGGCCGGTGGAGGTGCGGGTGGACAACCAGAGCTCCAGTTTTTTCACCATCGTCGAGGTCTATGCCTATGACTTCCCGGGGCTGCTCTTCAGCATCACCAACTGTTTGGTGAAGTGCGGGCTGGACATCTGGGTGGCCAAAATCGCGACCCAGGTGGACCAGGTGGTGGACGTTTTCTATGTGCGCGACTTTGACGGTCAAAAGGTGGACGACCCCGAGCGGCTGGCGGAAATCCGCAAGAACATTATCCAGGTGCTGGCGGGCAGCGATCAGAACGGAGGATGCGGGTCGACCGCGATTGCCGCTGCTGAAAATATGGCCGGTGCATTCAAAAGGGAGAAAAATTGATGAAGATCCGACTTGTGCTGGGTGCGTTGGCGATGACCCTGTGGCCCGTTGCCACGGCCGTGGCGGCAGAAGAGACCCTCAACGCGGGCGACACCGCCTGGGTGATCGTCGCCACCGCCCTGGTGATGATGATGACGCCCGCCGGGCTGGCACTCTTTTACGGGGGCATGTCGCGCTACAAGAACCTGCTGAACACTTTCGCCATGACCCTGGTGGCCTATTGCATCGCCAGCGTGGCCTGGGTGGTCTGGGGATACAGCCTGGCCTTCGGGCCGGATGTCGGCGGTCTGATCGGCGGTCTGGACCACCTGTTTCTCGGGGGGATCGGCGTCGACGATCTTTCCGGGACCATTCCGACCTTTGTTTTCGTCCTGTTTCAAATGACGTTTGCCGCCATCACCGTGGCCTTGGTGCTGGGGGCGATCGTCGACCGGATGAAATTCTCCTCCTGGGCGGTCTTCGCCCTGCTCTGGGTCACCCTGGTCTATGCGCCCATCGCCCACTGGGTGTGGGGCGGCGGCTGGATGGGGGAAATGGGGGCACTTGATTTCGCCGGCGGCAACGTGGTGCACATCAACGCCGGCGTGGCCGGGTTGGTGCTGGCGCTGGTGCTGGGCAAGCGCATCGGGTACGGCAAGGAGGCGATGTTTCCCTCCAGCATCACCCTGACCGCCCTGGGGGCCGCGCTCCTGTGGTTTGGCTGGTTCGGTTTCAACGCCGGCAGCCAGCTGGCGGCCGACGGGGTGGCGGGCTCGGCCTTTCTGGTCACCAACACCTCGGCTGCCATGGGGGCCCTGGCGTGGATGTTCGCCGAGTGGTGGGCCACGCGCAAGCCGACGGTGCTGGGAATCGCCTCGGGGATCGTGGCCGGGCTGGTGGCCATCACCCCCGCAGCGGGCTTCGTGGACCTCTCCGCCTCGCTGGTCATCGGGCTGGTGGCCGGCCTGCTGGGCTACCTGTGTGTCGCCAAACTCAAGCCCCGCCTGGGCTATGACGATTCCCTGGACGCCTTCGGGGTGCACGGCATGTGCGGGTTGTGGGGCGCGCTGGCAACCGGTATTTTCGCCAACCCGGCGGTCAACGCGGCGGGCCGCGGCCTGCTCTACGGCAACCCCGGGCAGCTGTGGATCCAGGCGGTCTCCATCGTCGCCACGGCGGCCTACACGGCCCTGGCGACCCTGGTGGTCGTCTACCTGACCAAGCTGCTGACCGGCGGGCTGCGGGTGGCGCCGGAGACCGAAGTCTCCGGGCTGGACAATTCCCTCCACGGGGAAAGGGCGTTTGAAATTCAGATGTGAAGAAAAGCGGTGGCCGCTGTGGCCCGCCTGACGGCGCCGCGCAGCCTGAGCTTGGCAAAAGCGATTCGTCCTTACAATAAAAGGTGAAAAGGAGAGTGTGCAATGAAAAAGATCGAGGCCATCATCAAGCCCTTCAAGCTCGACGACGTCAAGGAGGCGCTCAACGAGGTTGGCATCCAGGGTATGACCATTTCGGAGGTCAAAGGCTACGGCCGCCAGAAAGGCCACAAGGAAATATACCGCGGCGCCGAGTATGTGGTGGATTTCATACCCAAGATCAAGATCGAGATCGTGGTGGAAGCCGCTCGCGTGCCGGAGGTGGTCGAGGCCATCCGCAAGTCCGCCAACACCGGCAAACTGGGCGACGGTAAGATCTTCATCCTGCCCATCGAAGGGGCCGTAAGGGTCCGCACCGGAGAAAAGGGCACCGATGCCATTTAGCCACGGCCGCGCCCCCGGAGCGGGCGGTGGCGGGAAGCCTGGGCTTTTTTTAAGCCCCCGTTTTTTAAATCAAAAGGCAATATCATCACGTTAATCCCAACATAACCAATGGAGGAAAAAAAGACATGACCCCGAAACAGGTGTTGGAAATGGCCCAGGAGAAGAACGTCAAGGTGGTTGACATCCGCTTCATGGATTTCCCCGGCGTCTGGCAGCACTTCAGCGTGCCGCTGCACGAACTGGAGGAGTCCTCCTTCGAAGACGGCTTCGGCTTCGACGGCTCCAGCATCCGCGGCTGGCAGCCGATCAACGCCAGCGACATGCTGGTGGTGCCCGACTCGGCCACCGCCAAGATGGACCCCTTTTTCGAGGCGCCTACGCTGGTCATGATCGGCAATATCGTCGACCCCCTGACCAAGGAGCCCTACTCTCGCGATCCCCGCTACATCGCCCAGAAGGCCGAGGCCTTTCTGAAAAATTCCGGCATCGGCGACACGGCATTCATCGGCCCCGAGGCCGAGTTTTTCATCTTCGACGACGTGCGCTTCGAATCGGCCTCCAACGGGGCCTTTTACGAGATCGATTCCGAGGAGGGCGTCTGGAACAGCGGCCGCGACGAGATGCCCAACCTGGGCTACAAGCCCCGCCACAAGGAAGGGTATTTCCCGGTGCCGCCCATGGACAAGTTTCAGGACCTGCGCACCGAGATGATGCTGACCCTCGAGCAGCTGGGCATCGACATCGAGTGCCAGCATCACGAGGTCGCCACCGCCGGCCAGGCCGAAATCGACATGCGCTTCAAACCGCTCCTGCAGATGGGGGATCAGCTGGTGTGGTTCAAGTACGTCCTTAAAAACGTCGCCTACCGCAGCGGCCACACGGTGACCTTCATGCCCAAGCCGCTGTTCGAGGACAACGGCTCGGGCATGCACACCCACGTCAGCATCTGGAAGGATGGAAAAACCCTTTTCGCCGGCGACAAATACGCCGGCGTCTCCCAGGAGGCGCTCTACGCCATCGGCGGCATCCTCAAGCACTGCCGGGCCCTCTGCGCCTTCACCAACCCCACCACCAACTCCTACAAGCGCCTGGTGCCGGGCTTCGAGGCGCCGGTCAACCTGGCCTACTCCAGCCGCAACCGCAGCGCCGCGATCCGCATCCCGATGTACTCCTCCTCGCCCAAGGCCAAGCGCATCGAGTTCCGCACCCCGGACCCCTCATGCAACGGCTATCTGGCCTTCTCCGCGATCCTGATGGCGGTCATCGACGGCATCGAGAACAAGATCGATCCGGGCCAGCCCCTGGACAAGAACATCTACGACCTGCCCCCCGAAGAGCTGGCCGAGATTCCGTCGGCTCCCGGCTCCCTGGACGCGGCCCTCGAGGCCCTGGCCGATGACAACGAATTCCTGCTCAAGGGGGACGTCTTCACCGAGGACGCTATTCGCAAATGGATCGAGTACAAGACCGAAAGCGAGGTCAACCCCGTCAAACTCCGGCCCCATCCGCACGAGTTCTTCCTCTACTACGACATCTGATGGTGCTCCGGGGCCTCTGAACCGCAAGCGGCCATCAGCTGCAACCCGCAATCCCGCCGCGGCCCGTCGGCCGGATGTCCCGCGTCCGGGGACCGGCCGGGCGCCGCCGGCCGGTCCCCGGACGCGGCAGCCCTCGCGGTTTGCGCCGCTTCTTGCCCGATATCCCCCTCCTTTGCGCTGCGCGCCCGGGCCGCTCTGCCGGCCGCGCGGCGCTAAATTTTTGCGCGCCTTCGTCCGATATCCCACCCAACCATGCCGGCCCCCGCGCTCGCCGCTGCGGCGAACGCGGGCCCCGGCGCTAGACGGTGAGATCGATGCGCGCCCTCTGGAACCTCTTGCGGAAAAAAGAAAACCTGGCCATCATCCTGGCCTGCCTAGTGCTGGTCGGCTACGTCCCCTTGCTCTTGACCGTCATTCCGGTGGCAGCCGGTTTTGGCGCCGGCGGCCCCGGGTGGATTTTCTTGATCATCGGGGGGGTCTCGCTGGGGATCCTGTGGCTCATCGGCAGCCTGTTTCGCATCAAGACCCAGAACATGGTCCTGCAGACTTACCTGGAGGAGGCCGGCAAGCGGGAAGAGATCGTCGATCAGAAGAACCGCGAGCTTCACCAGCAGATCGCCGAGCGCAAGCGGGTCGAGGCCGAGCTGCGGGCGGCCAACGACCGCACCGAAGCGGTCAATCAGGAACTGGTGGATGTCAACCAGCAGTTGGAGGATGCCATCGCGCGCGCCAACGAAATGGCCATCCAGGCCGAGATCGGCAACCTCGCCAAAAGCGAGTTTCTGGCCAACATGAGCCACGAGATCAGGACCCCGCTAAACGGGGTGATCGGCTTTACCGATATGCTCCTGGACAGCCCCCTGGACCAGAATCAGCAGGAGTATGCCACCACCATCAAGCGCAGCGGCGAGGCCCTACTGTCCCTGATCAACGACATCCTGGATTTCTCGAAAATCGAGGCCGGCGAGATGGTCATGGAGGAGATCGCCTTCGATCCCGAACTTGCGGCCTATGACGTCTGCGATCTGATCCGGCCCCGGGTGGGGACCAAGCCTCTGGAAATTCTGTGCCATATCGATCCCAACCTGCCTGCCACCCTCACGGGCGACCCGCTGCGTTTTCGCCAGGTCCTGACCAATCTCGTGGGCAATGCGCCCAAATTCACCGATGCGGGCGAGATCGAAATCGCCCTGGCCGTGGAAAAGGAGGAAGCCCGGCGGGTCAAGCTGCACGTCACCGTGCGGGATACCGGCATCGGCATCCCGCACGCCAAACAGGAGCTGATCTTTTCCCCCTTTCAACAGGCGGACGGCTCCACCACCCGCAAATACGGCGGCACCGGCCTGGGGCTCTCGATCTGCAAGCAGATCGCCTCCCTGATGCAGGGCGATATTTGGGTCCAGAGCCCGGCGGACTTCAGCACCCTGAGGGCTGCGGGTCGCGGCGGGCGCCAGGGCCCCGGCGGCCCCGGCAGCACTTTCCATTTCACCGCCTGGTTCGCCAAGGCCGAAGGGCGGGTGCGCCAAGAGGTGCGGCCGGCCTCGCTGCCGGGAACCCGCGTGCTGGTGGTGGACGACAACCAGACCAACCTGGAGATCCTCGCCCAGACCCTGGAGGACGCCGGGATGCAGGTTGCGGCCCTCCGCCAAGGGCGGGAGGTCGTGCCCGCCCTGCGGCGCGCCCTGGCGTCCGGCCGGCCGTTTGATCTGTGTATTTCCGACATTCAGATGCCCGCCATGAGCGGCTATGATGTGGCCGCTGCGGTGCGCCAGGCCGAAAGCCCCATCGACCGCACGCCCCTGATGGCCCTTTCATCGCTGATGGAGCGGGATGCCAAGACGTGCGAACGGGTGGGCTTCAACGGGTTTTTGAGCAAACCCATCCGGCGCCAGAAGCTCTTTCAGATGATTGAACGGCTCCTGGGGCAGCAGGCCTCTGCGGGTGCCCCCCGGGAGGGGGACGGCCGATCGGAAATCGTCACCCAGTATTCGCTGCGCGAGGATATCAAGCATTCGACCCGGATCCTGCTGGCCGAAGACAACCCCGTCAACCAGCGGCTGGCCACCCTCATGCTGACCAAGGCCGGCTACCGGGTGGAAGCGGCCGGGGACGGGCGCGAGGCCGTGGCGCGCTTCACCCAAAGCCCCGAGCGCTTCGACCTCATCCTGATGGACATCCAGATGCCCCAGTGGGACGGCCTGCAGGCCACCCGCGTCATCCGTGAAAAAGGCTTTGACGCGGTGCCGATCATCGCCATGACCGCCAACGCCATGCAGGGTGACCGCGAGATGTGCCTGGCGGCAGGCATGGACGACTACATCACCAAACCGATCAAGCGCGAACAGGTGTTTGAAATCCTGCAAAAATGGGCCTTCAGCCGTTCCGCACGGGTGCCGCAGGCGCCGGCCGAGCCGGAAAACTTCTGATCGCCGTGCGGTGCTGCGCCGTCCGATCCGATTTCAGTATCCCCCACAAGCTTGTCCTTTCACTCAAGTTCAACCAAAGCCAAAAACTTTAACCGATGGTCAGGCGGGGCGGCCGGATCATCAACCGCCAGCCCCCATCGCGAAATCGGGACGCTGGGAAAATTGCCCGTCATCGAAAAAAGCTCAACTGCTTCGGCACTGACCCTGTGATCCTTTTCCGTCTGATGATAGAATAACATAAACGCATGGAGGCCTTTCTCATTCCCCGCAACCATTCTGCTCTGTTTCGGCGCCTGAGTTCTGATCTTCGATGGTCTTGGCCTGGTCAAAGTCGCCATCCTCTGAGAAAAGCAAACTACCCTGGCGGCCTTGATCGGCATCACCTTTCGGCTCTCCTCCTCCAACATGGTCTTCACCGCCGACGTGATGACCCGCGCCGGGCTGGTGGTGCCCGCCAGCCGGCGGTTTTCCGCCTATGACTCGCTGACCGAGTATCAAAAGGTCACCAACCGCATCAGCTTCAACGACTACTTCAACGATCTTTTCTACCCCTTTTTCCACGCGCGGGACCCGGGGCTGACCCGCGATGCGCTGATCGCGCAGTCCAGCCTCAAGCCCGTCGAGGACTACCTCGCCCGCTCCGGCAAGATCGCCCTGCTCACCAATGCCGACGACCTGATCCTGGCGCCCGGTGAACTCGCGTATCTGGAAGCGCTCTTCGGCCCGCATGCGCAGATCTACCCCACCGGGGGGCACTGCGGCAACCTGACCCACGAGGCCGTCACGAATTATATGCTTGAGTTCTTTCGGAATTAAGGGGAATCGCTATACCGATTGGTCCACCGGGGTCTGCTGCTGGCCTGCCTGGCGGCCGTGGTGGGCTGCGCCGCCGCGCCCGTAAAACCCGAGCCGGAAATCCCCCCCCAAATACCCGGCCAGCGAGGTGCTCAGGGAAGGCGAAACCTACCCCATCGACGCCTTCGACCCCTGGGAGGGGATGAACCGGCGGATCTTCCGCTTCAACTATTACTTCGACAAGTACGTCTTTCTGCCTGTGGCGAGTGCCTATGAATTCATCACGCCGGATTTCGTGGAAACCGGCCCGGTCAGAATGGAACCGTCGCACCGAAAATCACCAGGGCATCTTCCTCTCCG
>JAJDNY010000096.1 GCA_022340425.1 Desulfobacteraceae bacterium
TAAAACGCCTGCTGCACCAGACGATCTAAATCCGGCTGTGGTCTTTGAAAAACGCCCTATCTACGGAGATTGGCGTTTGATTTCTTTAGAATTTCAAGCTACGGCGCGCAAAACTCGAGGATTGAGGCCTACCTATGTACGCCGCAGCGATTTCGAGACGCAGCGCAACGCAGAAATTGGCCATTTTACGGAACTGTCAAGTTTTACGAAGCGGTAAAAAGTCAAAAACAGACGGTTTCGAAAAAAGCTCCAAGTTCAAGGCGCGCAAATCTCGAGGAGTGAGGCGTACTACTTTACGCCGCAGCGACTTCGAGATGAAGCGCAACGCAGAAATTGGACTTTTTGCGGAACCGTCAAGTTTGGCTTGATTAGGTTTGGGGGCTCTGTTATTTTAAAAATTTGAACCAAAATGCGAAAGGGGACGGTAACCGTTGAGAACCCAGAAGAAAAATGTCAGGCTGTGGCTTCTGATGATCCTGGTCGTGGCGATCGTGCTGCCGGTTGCGGTGATTTTGTTTTTCCGTTTGGAGGGCCAGCCGCCGGAGATCGCAGTTGAACTCACACCCCCGGTGATCGGGCTTTCAAAGGAGGTCACGGTCTCATTTGCGGACCCCAAAAGCGGCGTCCGGCGGGTCTGGGTCGGGCTGCTGAAAGACGGCAAGGAAACCGTCCTGGCGGAGAAAGCCTTCCCGTTTTCCGGGGTGATCCGCGGGGGGGCGGTCCGGGAAGACGCTTTGCAACTGACCATCGAGCCCCAGCTTCGAGGGTTTACCGACGGCGAGGCCACCTTGCGGTTTGCGGTCTGGGACTTCGCCTGGCGCGACTGGCTGCGGGGAAACCGGACCTACGTGGAAAAGACCGTCCAGATCGACACCCAGCCCCCCAGCCTGGATGTCCTCAGCCGGGCGCACAACGTCAGCCAAGGTGGGACCGGGGCGGTGGTTTACCGCACCTCGGAGCCCTGCCTGGAGAGCGGGGTTCAGGTGGGCGACAACTTTTTCCCGGGCCACGCCGGCGCCTTCAAGGACCCCTCTGTGCACCTGGCCTTCTTCGCCCTGGGCTATGACCAGGGGGCCGATACACCGGTGCTGCTGACGGCCACCGATCTCGGCGGAAACCGCTCCCAAAGCGGTTTTCCCCATTATCTCAGAAACAAAAAATTTCGCCAGGACACCCTCAAGATCACCGACCGTTTTCTCAACTGGAAAATGCCGGAGTTCGACACCGAACCCGCAGTGGCGGCGGCTTCTTCTATGAAAGAGAAGTTCCTGATCGTCAACGGCGCGGTTCGACATGACAATTTCAAGACCCTGGGCGAGGTGGGGCGTTCCACCGAAAAGGCGATTCTCTGGCAGGGGCCTTTTCTGCGGCTGCCGAATTCGGCCCGCCGGGCGGGCTTTGCCGACCACCGCGTCTACCAGTACGGGGACCAGACCATCGACCGGCAGGTTCACATGGGGGTTGATCTGGCTTCGGTGGCGCACGCCCCGGTGCCGGCGGCCAACAGCGGCAAAGTGGTCTTTGCCCAACCGCTGGGAATCTACGGCCGCTCGGTGATGATCGACCACGGGTTTGGCTTGTTCAGCCTCTACTCCCACCTCAACAGCATCACGGTGCAAGAGGGCCAGCAGGTTAAGAAGGGCGACCTGATCGGGCATACCGGCGTAACGGGCCTCGCCGGCGGCGATCACCTGCATTTCGGCATCATGGTGCACAACACCTTCGTCGACCCGGTGGAGTGGTGGGACCCGGCCTGGATCAAGAACAACGTGACGGACAAGATCGAGACGGTCGCGTCCGGCTTGAAATAGTGTCCCCCTGGACGTTGCAGGGGGTGGGGGAGACCGCGCGAGAATGACGGAATTCAAAGTCAACAAAACCTATCAGGAAATAAATGCCAAGATTCGGTCGGGCCAAGTGGTGGTGGTGACCGCCGAGGAGGTCATCGGCATCGTGCGCAAAGAGGGGCCGGTGGCGGCCGCGCGCCAGGTGGACGTGGTGACAACTGGCACCTTTGCGCCCATGTGCTCCTCGGGGGCGTTCATCAATTTCGGCCACTCCAAACCCGGCATCAAGGCTGCCAAGGTGTGGCTCAACAACGTGCCGGCCTACGCGGGCGTGGCGGCCGTGGACTGCTACATCGGGGCCACCGAAGTTTGCGAGGACGACCCGCTCAACCGGGTCCATCCCGGCGAGTTCAACTACGGCGGCGGGCACGTCATCGAGGATCTGGTGGCCGGCAAGACCGTTCACCTGAAGGCCGTTGCCTATGGTACCGATTGCTACCCCAACCGGGAGGTGGAAAAGGAAATCACCCTGCGCAGCCTGCCCAGCGCGGTGCTCTGCAACCCGCGAAACGGCTACCAGAACTACAACTGCGCGGTCAATTTGAAAAACAAGACCGTCTACACCTACATGGGGACCTTGAAGCCCAGGGCCGGCAACGCCAATTACTGCTCCGCCGGGCAGCTCAGCCCGCTTTTCAACGACCCCTACTACAAGACCATCGGCATCGGCACCCGGATTTTTCTGGGGGGCACCACCGGGTTCGTCACCTGGGCCGGGACCCAGCACAAGCCCCAGGTCAAGCGGACGCCCAAAGGGGTGCCGTTGGGCCCGGCCGGGACCCTCTGGGTGATGGGGGATCTCAAAAAGATGAGCACCCAGTGGCTGATGGGGGCCAGCATCCAGGGCTACGGCTCTTCGCTTTCGCTGGGCCTGGGGATTCCCATCCCGATCTTAAACGAGGAGATGATGGCCTACACCGCCGTCTCGGATGAGGAGATCTTCACCCAGATCATCGATTACGGCAATGACTATCCCGAAGGGGTCTCCAAAAGCTACGGCCAGGTGAGCTACGCCCAGCTGAAAAGCGGGTTTATCGATTTTCAGGGCAAGCAGGTGCCCACGGTCCCGCTTTCCAGCACGGTCAAGGCCCGCGAGATCGCCGAGACCCTGAAAGACTGGATCGCCAAGGGGCAGTTTCTGCTGGGCGAGCCCCAGTGCACCCTGCCCGCGGGGCCTTCAGAAATCTTCGGTTGATCCGCTGCAAGCGGGGGCCACGGTAGACGAACCGGGAGGCATCGGCCATCGAAGGTCACCGCATGGATGGCTACGCGCACGGGGGATTGCCAGCCGCTGCCATCGGGTGTATAGACCCTCTAAAAACTCAAACTTTAATCGCCAATTCCCGTAGCTACGGCGTTTTTCGAAGATCACAGCCCCTTGATGCAGCCGGCGTTTGATGCCCCCGTTGTCCCGGGCCGAGCATCGCAGCAGCCGGCGAAAAAGGCCCTGTGGCTGTCTGAGCGCAAGCGAGTTCCACAGGGCCCGCCGGCTGCGAGAAGCGCCGGGCAGCCCGAAGGGCCCCGGGGCGCGGGCGGTTTCTTTTGGTTCGTTTTCTTGTCCGCACAAGAAAATGAACAAAGAATAATGGGAGTTGTAAATCCCGGTCTATTCCCGGGGAGCCCGCCAAAGCTCCTTTCTAAAAAAAACACGGCACGGCGGGGTAGAATGTTTTTTGGGGATTCATTCCGGTTGGTTCCGACTGCGAACTGATTGAAAGGCAAAGGAAAGACTTGAAATCCAAGCAAGATAGCCAGGAGGCCGCGGCGCCGCGGAAAAAGGGCAAGCTGCGCGAGAACATCGAGGCCATCCTGGTGGCCATCGTGCTGGCGCTGTTCATCCGGACCTTCGTGGTCCAGGCCTTCAAGATCCCCTCGGGCTCCATGAAACAGACCCTTCAAATCGGGGATCACATTCTGGTCAACAAGTTCATCTACGGCGTCAAGCTGCCCTTCGTGGACAAGGTGATCATACCGGTCAAGGACCCCAAGAGGGGAGATATCGTGGTTTTCAAATTCCCGGAAGACCCCGACAAGGACTTCATCAAGCGGGTCGTCGGGGTGGCCGGCGATGAAATCAAGATCCGCGACAAACAGGTCTTCGTCAACGGCAAGCCCCTCAACCACGACTTCGGCATCCACGTGGACCCCCGTACGTTCCCATCCAGCGCCGAGCCGCGCGACAATTTCGGCCCGATCACCGTCCCGCCCAACTCCCTGTTCGTGATGGGCGACAACCGCGACCAGAGCTACGACAGCCGCTACTGGGGGTTTGTGGACCTCTCGGCCATCAAGGGTAAGGCCTTCATCATCTACTGGTCCTGGGACAAGGAAAATTTCAGGGTCCGATGGGGCCGGCTGGGCGACCTGCTGCACTAACGCCCCATCTCAACCGGCCTGACCTCCGGCGGCCGCGGCCGCTTTTACACGGGAGACCCCCATGCGCATCCTGATCACCGGCGGTCGCGTGCTGGACCCTGGCCGGCTGGACGGCCGGCTGAACATCCTGATCGAAAACGGCGCCGTCGCGGCGATCGCGCCTCCCGCCGACCTCGCCCCCGACCGATGCCCCGACGCCCGCATCCTCGATGCCGCAGGGCTCTTGGTGGTGCCCGGCCTGATCGATCTGCACGTCCACTTCCGGGAGCCGGGCTTCGAATACAAGGAAACCATCCAGACCGGCTGCGCGGCCGCGGTGGCGGGCGGCTTCGCCGCGGTCTGCCCCATGCCCAACACCCGCCCGGCAATCGACAGCGGTGAGCTGACGGCCTTTGTTCGCCGCCAAGCGGCGGCCGCCGGTCTCTGCCGGGTCCATCCGGTGGCGGCCATCAGCCGGGGACTTGCGGGTGAGACGTTGAGTCCCTTCGCCGAAGTCAAGGCCGCCGGGGCGGTGGCCGTCTCAGACGACGGCAACCCGGTCCTGAACAGCCGCCTGATGCGCCAGGCCCTGACCGCGGCCCGCGAGAACGGTCTGCTGGTGATCTCCCACAGCGAGGAGCTGAGCCTCGCCGCCGGCGGGGCCGTCAACGAAGGGCCGGTTTCCGAGCGGTTGGGGGTGGGGGGGATCCCCAACGCCGCCGAGAGCATCATGGTATTGCGCGACATCGCCCTCTGCGAGCTGACCGGCGCCCCGCTGCACATCGCGCACGTGAGCACCGCCGAGAGCGTCCGGGCCATCCGGGACGCCAAGGAGCGGGGAATCCCGGTTACCGCCGAAACCGCCCCGCACTATTTCACCCTCACCGACGAGGCCGTGATCGCCTGCGGCGCCAACGCCAAGATGAACCCGCCGCTGCGGGCCGAAAAGGACCGTCAGGCCGTCCGCCAAGGGCTGGCCGACGGCACCCTGGACGCCATCGCCACCGATCACGCGCCCCACGCCCCGGCCGAAAAGGACGGGGACCTGGCCAAGGCCGCCAACGGGATCATCGGGCTTGAGACCTCCCTGGGTCTCAGCCTGCGGCTGGTGGCCGAAGGCGTGCTCTCCCTCCCCGATCTGATCACGCGCATGGCCACCCGCCCGGCGCAGATTCTCGGGCTGGACAACCGCCTGGTGCCGGGTAATTCGGCCGACCTCACGATCATCGACCTCGCGCGGCGCTACACCGTAGACGCCGCCGCCTTCCGCTCCAAGAGCCGCAACACCCCCTTCGACCTCTGGTCCCTCACGGGCTGCGCCCTCCTCACCCTGGTGGGCGGGCGGGTGGTCTTCGACGCCCGTTCGTAACTGCTGCCGCCGCACATCACCCCTCTTTTCCTTTCCCGCCTCAAGAAACCCGCCACCCGGTTCGATAATAAGGTGCGCGGCTTCTGGCTGCGCATCCACTATTAAAAGCTCACCGCAGAGGCGCAGAGACCGCAGAGAGGGTAGGGTTGCTCTGCGTTCTCTGCGCCTCGAGCGCCAGCGGGCGGTGAATCCTTTTTGCGGCTGTCTTCCAAGGCTCTGAACAACGCCCATGACCGTCCCCAAACCGCACCTTCTCATCGTCGACGACGAGCGCAGCATGCGCGAGGTCCTGGAATACATGCTGGCCCGTGAAGGCTACCGGGTCTCCTGCGCCGATAGCGGTCAGGCGGCGATCGCGCTGCTCCGCAAGACCCCCATCGATCTGCTGCTGTGCGACATCCGGCTGGGGGACATGACCGGCCTGGAGGTCCTGCGGGCGGCCAAGGCCCAGCGTCCTGAAACGGTCGTGATTATGATTTCGGCCTACGCCTCGGCCGAAACCGCCGTCGCCGCGATGAACGACGGCGCCTACGACTATGTGCCCAAACCCTTTGATAACGCGGAGCTCAAACAGGCCATCGCCCGCGCCCTGGAGGTCAAGACCGGCGAAAACGAGAAGAAGGCCCTCCACCAGGAACTCAGGCAAAACCGCCACTTCGGCCGCCTGGTGGGCAGTAGCCCCCGGATGCTGCACATCTACGAGCTGATCCGGCAGGTGGCGGACACCCGCACCACCGTGCTGATCACCGGTGAGAGCGGCACCGGCAAGGAGCTGATTGCCCGGGCGATCCACGAGCAGAGCGACCGCCGGGAGCACCCCTTTGTGGCCATCAACTGCGGCGGCATTCCGGAGAACCTGCTGGAAAGCGAGCTCATGGGCCACAAGCGGGGCGCCTTCACCGGGGCCACCCATGACAAAAAAGGGCTCTTCGAGGTGGGGCACCGGGGAACGGTCTTTCTGGACGAGATCGGCGACCTCGGCCTGCCCATCCAGGTCAAGCTGCTACGGGCGGTCCAGGAGCGGGTCTTCCGCCCGGTGGGCGGCAACGAGGACGTGGCCGTGGACATCCGCATCATCTCGGCAACCAACAAGAAGCTCGAGGACGAGGTGATTGCCGGCCGCTTTCGCGAGGACCTCTTCTACCGCCTCAACGTGATCGAGATCAAGGTGCCGCCCTTGCGCGAGCGCAAAGGGGACCTCAAGGCCCTGGCCCAGCACTTCATGGACAAGTACGCCCGCGAGATGGGCAAGGAGATCACCAAGATCTCCGCCTATGCCATCGACCTTTTGAACAAGTACGATTTTCCCGGCAACATCCGCGAGCTGGAAAATCTCATCGAACGCAGCGTGGCGCTCTCCAGCACCAACATCCTGCTGCCCGACAGCCTGGCCATGTCGATCCACAAGCGCCGCTGGATCGAGGGAGTCCGCAACCGGCGCTTCGACATCGACGAAGTCCCAAACGGCGTGGCCCTGGACGCCATCCTGGCCGAAATCGAGCGCGCATACATCGTCAAGGCCCTGGAGTGCACCAGCGGCAACAAGCAGAAAGCCGCCGACCTGCTGGGCATCAGTTTCCGTTCCCTGCGCTACCGGGTGGACAAGCTGGGGGTGGAAGCCGATTCCCAGGCGGCGTGAGGGGGTGTTCCTGACAATTTTTGGCAGAGAACTGTCAATTTGGGGCCGGAGGTGGGTGGGGACAGGCGAGCAAGGGGCGGAAAATAGAACCTTAAAAACATAAAAAATGTAAATAAAACAATAAGATAATCAAATCAAAAAGCGCTTCGAAAATGCTGGCACATCTCTCGCAGTATGTCCCGGCAACACAAGAGAGAGAATAAAAAAACACATTGAAACGACCTAAAACGGCAAAAGGAGGTGACAAGGGAAAAACTGACGGTAGGGAAAAGGATCAAATCACCGCTTGTTTTGAGTTTTAATTTTGAACCGAACTTTATTTTAAAACTTTTCAA
>JAJDNY010000097.1 GCA_022340425.1 Desulfobacteraceae bacterium
GGAAAAAATAAATAATCAGACCGTTGCGTAAAAAAGCCAAGTTACGGCGCGCAAATCTCAGCGGCGTGAGGCGTGCTGTTGTGCGCCGCAGCGACTTCGAGATGCAGCGCAACGCGGAAATTGGGTTTTTGTACGGAACTGTCAATGCCGTCAGGCTCACGCCACAACGACCCAGCGAAGGAGGCACAAGATGACCAAAATCCTCGTTTTATACTACAGCATGTATGGCCACATAGAGGCCATGGCGACCGCGGTCGCCGAAGGGGCGCGCAGCGTCGTCGGCACCGATGTCGTCATCAAACGGGTACCCGAATTGATGCCCGAAGAGGTTGCCAGAAAAGCCGGCGCCAAGCTCGATCAAGCCGCACCGATCGCAACGGTGGAAGAACTACCGAACTACGACGCGATAATTTTCGGCACCCCGACCCGGTTCGGCAACATGTGCGCCCAGATGCGCAATTTCCTGGATCAGACCGGTGGGTTATGGGCCGGCGGAAAGCTGGTCGGCAAGGTGGGCAGCGTGTTCACCTCCACGGCCACCCAGCACGGAGGTCAGGAAACCACCATCACCTCGTTTCACAACACGCTGTTCCATCACGGCATGATCGTCGTGGGAGTTCCCTATTCCTGCCAGGAGCTCAGCAACATGCGTGAAATCACCGGGGGGTCACCCTACGGGGCGACCACACTGGCCGATACCGATGGCAGCCGCATGCCTTCGGAGAACGAATCTAAAATTGCCCGCTTCCAGGGTGCACACGTAACAGAAGTGGCCAGGAGACAATCAACCGATCGGGACAAGCGATAGTCCCCACGGCTGCCCCCTGCCACACCACACCGCACGCGGATCACCCAACCGGCGGTTGAGCGGGTCAGGGCAGGCGCTCGGGGTCACCGGAACATCGAGTTCGGGAAAGACAGCCAATGGCGAAACTGGGATCAAAAGAGAGGCCCATTGTTGTCCGGGTTCAAACAGAGGAAAGAGCCAAATACGTCGCCGATATTTGTGAAAAAAACGGGTGGCAGTTTATAGCCGCTTTGGAACCTGACAAGCCTGAAGACATTTCAGACCTGGAAAAGGCTTTGAACCCTCCCCAGGCGGTCAAATCGGAAAAGGTCGGCAGAAACAGCCCGTGCCCATGCGGCAGCGGCAAAAAGTACAAGAAATGCTGCGGCGCCATCGGCGCATGACGAATTTTGCGCCGGCAGCCGGCTCTTGGCGAACACAGCGGCGGAGGCCGCTGCTGGATGAAAGGAGCCTCGATAGATGTTCAACCTTATTCGCCCCGTGTTCAAGATCATGCTGACGGTGTTCCTGGCGTTCACCGCCTCCCCGCCGGAGGCCGCGGCAGGCGGCTGCCCCGGGCCGCACCAGGTCGGTGAAGCGACGCTGCCGGAGATTCTTCAGTTCGTCCAGGAAAAAAAGATGGTCGTTTTAACCTTTGCCGGCTTCTCGGGTGCCGGGTACGAAAACCCCGCGGCGATGATCGAAAATGCCTCGGAGATCCTTCGAAAGCAGGACCCGGAAAAGACATTGATCAATATCGGCGCCACCCGGGATGGCATCGGTGCCGTCTATGAAGTGGCCAAGGCCATGGGTTTCACCACGATGGGAATCGTCTCCTCGCTGGCGCAGGCGGAGGGTGTCGCCCTCTCGCCGTGCGTGGATCACGTTTTTTACGTGCAAGACGACAGTTGGGGAGGAAGGGTCCGCGGCGGGGAACACCTGTCGCCCACCTCCGAGGCCATCGTGGAGGTCAGTTCCGCCTTCGTCGGCATCGGCGGCGGCGAGGTCGCCCGGGACGAGCTGTCCGCGGCCCGCAAGCGGGGAAAGCCGGTGGTCTTCATCCCGGCGGACATGAACCACAGGCGCGCCAGAGAAAAGGCCCTGAAGCGGGGCGAACCCGAGCCCACAGACTTTCGCGGTTCGGCGCATGCCGGGTTGGCGACGGGATCATAGCCGGTCGGTGGCGCTCCTCCAGTGCTCGTCGGCTGACAGCCGAAAGCCCTTCCGCTACCCCGTAAAACGCCGATCTTTCAGGTTTCCCTTGAGATCGATGCCGTACTTCCGCATCCGGTTCCAGACCGTCACCCGGTTGATCCCCAGAAGCCGGGCCGCCTGCGTCTGATTTCCCCCCGTTTGCCGCAATGCTTCGAGCAGGGCGGCCTTTTCCCCCGAAACGCGCCCCTCCCCGAAACCGCCGCACGCCCCGCCAAATCCCGGCGTGAATTGCGGCGGCAGGTGCTCGCGTTTCACCTGGCCGGCATCGGCAATCACGAAGGCATAGGCCAAGGTGCTCTTGAGCTCGCGCACGTTTCCCGGCCAGCCGTAGTCCATGAAAAGCCGCAGAACATCCGGTGCCAGGGCCGTGATCGGCTTTCCCGTGTCTTTGCGAAGGTTTTGAATGAAACGGTTCACCAGGATGGGGATGTCCTCCTTGCGCTCGCGCAAAGGCGGCAGGTGAATGGGGATCACGTTGATACGAAAAAACAGGTCCTCCCGGAATTGTTTGCGGGTGACCATCTCGGGCAGGTTTTTGTTGGTGGCGGAGATGATCCGCACATCGACCCTCACCGGACGGTGATCGCCGACCCGGTCGAACTGCCCGGTTTCCAAAACCCGCAGCAGTTTGACCTGCACGGGCAGCGGCACGTCGCCGATTTCGTCCAGAAAGATGTCCCCGCCGTCGGCCGCCTCGAAACGCCCGGTGCGGTGGCGGTAAGCCCCGGTAAACGCGCCCCGGATGTGGCCGAAGAGTTCGCTTTCCAGCAGGGCGTCGTTTAGGGCGGCGCAGTTGAGCTGCACGAAGGGGCGTTCGCGCCGCGGCCCGATACGGTGAATCGCATGGGCCACGAGCTCCTTGCCGGTGCCGCTCTCCCCGCTGATGATCACCGGCGCATCGCTTCCCGCCACCCGCTCGATAACATCAAATACCCGCTGCATGGCCGCCGATCGGCCCAAGATTCCGTGGAAATCCCCGCTTTGGTCCAGCTGACGGGCCAGCCGGCCGACCTCCTCGCCGAGACGGTCCACCTCGGACATGTCGGTTAGGGTCTCGACGGCCCCCAGCGGCTGCCCGTTGTCGTCCACCAGCAAGGTAGCGTTCTTGGCCACCGCCACAAACCGACCGCTTTTGGTGCGCAGACGGCAATGACAGCGCACCTCCCGGCTTTTGTCAAACAGGGCGCACCATGCCACCTCGCTGCGGTTGAGGATCTTTTCGCAGCCGTCGCACTGCAGTACGATGCACGAGCGGCCCACGACCTCGTCGGCCCGGTAGCCGGTGAGGCGCTCGAAGGCTCGGTTGACCGAGATGATCGTACCATCGGTACCGATGATCATCAGGCCGTCGCTCATCGTGTCGACGATGCGTTTCCAGTAGTGGTTGAGCTGGCTGTCCAGCATGGGTCTCCCCGGGAAGTGTTTAAACGTTTAAACGATTGTTTAAATACAACAGGTCCCCACAATTGGCAAGGTCGATTCAAGAAAAACCTTAAAAATCTGAATTTATTTTATTTTTATCAAAATTTGGGCGGGATCGGGATCGGCACGAACTTTGCGCAAACGGTTGACGGGGAGGCGATCACCATGACTCCACCGGACCGGCTCGATCTGGTCGGCGTTGGCTGGCCCATCTGTCTGCTGACATACCAGCAGCGGGCCCACCGCCTGGCACCCGGCGCGCTGATCGAAGTATCCATCGAAGACCCCGACGTTGCCGCCACCATTCGCCAACTGGCCCGGCGCCAGCAGGACCGCATCGTCGGTGAACAGCAAGACGGCCGGGTGGTGCGGCTTCTGATCCAGAAACAAACGGATTGCAGCCCACCCCGGGCCCATCTGAAACCGACCAAAACCGGAAAAAGGGCGTCTGGAAGATCACACCAGACGCATGCCAAAAGCCCTGCCAAGGAGATTCCATGAAGCTGACACGACGCGGGTTCTTCAAGATCACGGGAGCGGCGGGGGCTGCGGCGACGGTCAGCAGGGCCTACGCCGCCAAGGCCTCGCCGGCACCGGAGGACCCCTTCGGCTGCCTGGTGGACCTCACCCGCTGCATCGGCTGCCGCAAGTGCGAGGACGCCTGCAACCGGGTCAACGACCTGCCGCCGCCCGCGCGCTCCTTCGAGGACCCCACCGTCCTCAACCGCCCGCGGCGCCCCGATGAAAAGGCCTTCACGGTGGTCAACCGCTATTTTCCGGGCCAGCGCGACGCCAGCAACCAACTGGTGCCGACCTTCGTCAAGATCCAGTGCATGCACTGCCAGGAGCCGGCATGCGCCTCGGCGTGCATCGTCGGCGCCCTGACCAAAAAAGAAAACGGCGCGGTGCACTACGACGTGACCCGCTGCATCGGCTGCCGCTACTGCATGGTGGCCTGCCCCTTCGAGATCCCGGCCTACGAATACCACGACCCCATCACCCCGCGGGTGATGAAGTGCACCTTCTGCTTCGAGCGCATCAGCGAGGCGGGCGGCCTGCCGGGCTGCGCCGAGATCTGCCCCACCGAGGCGATCACCTTCGGCCGGCGCAAGACCCTGCTGGCGGTGGCCAAAAAGCGCATCCAGGACAACCCCGCCCGCTACCTCCAGGAGATCTACGGCGAAAAGGAGGTCGGCGGGACCAGCTGGATGTACATCACGGCGGTACCCTTCGAGAAGCTCGGGTTCATCGATGTGCCGGACAAACCCACCCCCCGGCTGGCCGAGACGATTCAGCACAGCCTGTTTGCCTACCTCTGGTCGCCCATCGTGCTCTACGGGCTTCTGGGGGGCATCATGTGGGCCTCCCGCGGGAACCGGCCCCACCCCGAAGACGAGGAAGGAGATCGCCGATGACCCACCACCCCTACCCGCTCAAGACCCGCTTCTGGACCCCGGGGGTCGTGGTGCTGGCCGTGTTGATGGCCGCCGGCGCCCTGGCCATGGCGGCCCGCTTCATCGGCGGCATCGGCTATGTGTCCAACCTGTCCACGGCCCGGCCCTGGGGGCTGTGGATCGGGGTGGACGTGGCCTCGGGGGTCGCGCTGGCCGCCGGCGGCTTCACCACCGCCTTTCTGGCCCACATCGTCGGCCGGCACTACTACGAGCCGGTGGTGCGCCCGGCCCTGCTCACCGCCGTGCTCGGCTACACCTTTGTGGTGATCGGCCTGCTGGTGGACATCGGGCGTTCCTGGGCCATCTGGAAACCGATGGTCTTCTGGAACTTCAACTCGGTACTCTTCGAAGTGGCCATGTGCGTGATGTTCTACCTCAACGTGCTCTACATCGAATTTTTGCCGGTCGTGGCCGAGCAGTACAAGGGCCGGGTGAACCTCCCCGGCCCCCTGGCGGCCCTGAACGGGCTGGTGGAATCCGTCCTGAGCCTGGCCGACCGCGTGCTGGACAAAATCATGTGGGTTTTCATCATCGCCGGGGTGGTGCTCTCGTGCATGCACCAGTCGAGCCTGGGCTCGTTGATGCTGGTGGCGCCCACCAAGGTCCACCCCCTGTGGTACACCCCGATCCTGCCGCTGCTCTTTCTCACCTCGGCCATCGCGGTGGGGTACCCGATGGTGGTCTTCGAAACCACGCTGGCCACCAGTTCCTTGAAACGCGACGGCGAGATGCGGGTTCTCGCCCCGCTGACCCGCATCACGATCTACCTGCTGGGGCTTTACATGGCGCTCAAGATCGGGGACATGGTGGTGCGCGGCACCTACGTGCACCTGCTGGAGGGTACGGCCCAGACCAACGCCTTCCTCGTGGAGATGGTCCTGGGGGTGATCGTGCCCTGGCTGATGCTGCTATCCGAGCGGGTGCGCCGCAGCCGCCGGGCCCTTTTCGCCGCCTGCGCCATGATCGTGGGCGGGGTCCTGCTCAACCGGGTCAACGTCTTCGTGGTGGCCTACACGCCGCCGGTGAGCGAGGCCAGCTACTTTCCAGCGGTGGGGGAAATTCTCATCACGGTCGGCCTGATCGCGACCCTGATGTTCATCTACCGTTTCCTGGTCACCCATCTGCCGGTTCTCTCTGCACCGGCCCGGGAGGTGTCTGCATGACGAAACCATTCTCATCCGGACGGGCGTTGCGGTTCCTGATCGCACTGATGACGGTGCTGGTGGCCGCCCCGGCATTCGCGGCCGGAAACCCGGAGGCCGACGAACTGGCGCTGAGCCCCGAGTGGAAGGCACCGAACCAGGAGGAGGCCCGGCAGCGCGCCCAGGAGGTGGTGCCCTTGATCGAGGCGGTGGTGGACGAGTGCCAGCTCTGCCGCCAGCAGCGGCTGCGGGATGTGGGCCTCGGGGTGAAGGACATCGTTCACAGCTATTTCCTGCTGGAAAGCCCCATCATCAAAAAGCGCGAGGACCACTACGGGCCGGTGCGCTTCATGCACACCAAGCACGCCGCGGCCATCCAGGACTGCGCCATATGCCATCACGCGCGACCCGCCGACCCGTCCGCCAAGGAGACCGTGCGCTGCAGCGCCTGCCACCAGGAGGCCTTCCGCACCGATCATCCCGAGCGGCTGGGGCTCAAGGCGGCCTATCACCAGCAGTGCATCCAATGCCACCGCGACAAGGCCAAGGGGCCGGTGGACTGTGCCGGCTGTCACCCGAAAAATGTGCCGGACCACAAGGAACTGGTCAAACTTGGGGCCAACCCCGAACCCTGGGACGTGACGGAGGAATGCCTGCGCTGCCACGCAGCGGCCGGTGAGGACATGCTGGCCACGGCCCACTGGCTCTGGAAGGGCCATTCGGCTTACACCCTGAACCAGCAGAAGAAGGTCATTCACGGCAAGGGGACGACCGCCATCAACAACTTCTGAATGAGCCCCATCAGCAACGAGGCTCGTTGCACAAGCTGCCACGCCGGATACGGTTGGAAAGACGACACCTTTGATTTCAGCGACCGGACCCGCATCGACTGCCTGGTCTGCCACGACACCACCGGAACCTACAAAAAGACGCCCACCGGGGCCGGGATGCCCGATCCTGCAGTCGACCTGGTCACGGTCGCCCAGAACGTGGGCCACAGTTCGCGCAAGACCTGCGGCGAATGCCACTTCAACGGCGGGGGGGCCGAGGCCGTCAAGCACGCCGACATGTCGCGCCAGCTGCTGCAGCCCGACCGCGCCTGCGACGTGCACATGGGCGGCTACGACATGCAGTGCGCCGAGTGCCACACCACCCGCAACCACCGCATCCCGGGCCGCAGCTCCTCGGTGCCGGTGGTCGAAGGGGCCCTGAACTGCCAGGACTGCCACGGCGCACGCCCCCACTACGGCAACAGCATCCTGGACCACCACCTCAACAAGCACTGCGAAAACATCGACTGCAACACCTGCCACTCCCCGGTCTACGCCAAGTGCAAGCCCACCAAGGTCTGGTGGGACTGGTCCAAGGCCGGCGACAAGACGCGCAAACCCCGCAAGGACAAGTACGGGATGGGGGACTACGACCCGAAGAAGGGAGAATTCGCCTGGCGGGAGTCCGCCAAGCCGGTCTATCGCTGGCACGGCGGATTCTACAAGCGCGTTCTGCTGGGCGACCGCATTGACCTGGAGGCGGCGGTGACCAATATTGCCGAGCCGGTGGGATCCATCCGCGACCCCAACAGCAAGATCGCGCCGTTTAAGATCATGAAGGGCGTCCAGCCCGCGGACGCCAAGCACGCCCATCTGCTGGTGCCGCATCTCTTTCCCCGGGACAAGGAGGACAAAACCGCCTTCTGGAAACACTTCGACTGGCAAAAGGCCATCACCGAGGGCATGCGGGTTGCCGGCTTGCCCTACAGCGGCAACTTCAAATGGGTGGAGACCTGGATGTACTGGGGCGTGGACCACGAGGTAATGCCCGCGGACATGGCATTGTCCTGCGTCCAATGCCACGACAGTCTCAAGGGCGAGCGCACCTGCGACCGCTGCCACCAGGACAGCCGGCTGATCGACTTCAAGAAGGTGGCTCACAAGGGAACCGACTTTTCCTGGATGGCCGAAAGGGGCCGCGACGTCAGCCACCTGGTGGGCACCACCGACTACATCGACTTCAAGGCCCTGGGCTACAAGGGCGATCCCATCGTCCACGGCGGACGCTTCAAGAAGCTGCCCATGGGTTACAGACCGGCCGGTCAATAGCGGATGGCGGCGTAGAAAATCCAATTTCGGCGCTGCGGCGTACCTTGAGTACGCCTCACGCCGCTGAGATTTGCGCGCCCTGGACTTGGCGCTTCTAAATAACTAACCGCTAAACCGTTTAGGCCAGGGGTTTTTCGAAGACGATAGCCCTATTTCAAGCGCTTAATGCGGCCGGCGTTTTAAATCCCATCGTCCCGGGCCGAGCATCGCAGCAGCCGGCGATAAAGGCCCTGTGGCTGTCTGAGCGCAAGCGAGTTCCACAGGGCCCGCCGACTGCGAGAAGCGCAGGGCAGCCCGCAGGGCCCCGGGGCGCGGGCGGTTTCTTTTGGTTCGTTTTCTTGTCCGCACAAGAAAATGAACAGTACCCAATCGAAAGTGCCAACTCCCGGACCAGCCCTGCCGCCCCCATGAAAGTTCCTTTCTGCGAAAACACAGCAAAGCGGGCAAACTTTCTGCGAGGGTGTTGGGGTGAGCTAACGGGCTGCGACCATCAGTTCAGGGTAAATGCTGCAGCCGACTAAAAACACTGGTGGCACCGCATCCCCATTTTCCTTTTTCTTTTTTTCTCACACCACCTGTTGACGGTCCCACACTTCTCATCTCGACTATCAGGGCCCCTCCGGCTGCCCTCTTCACTTCCATGAAACCCCCATCAGCGCGTCATCAGCGCCTGAATCCCATTGACAGCAGCGAAGGCGATATGGTTAACAGGAAGCATGCCCTTTCCCTTGAAGGCAGCTAAACCGAAACGTGAAACGGAGGAGGAGATGATGAACAGATGGCGTTCGGCGGAGTTGGCGGTGCTGGTGCTGATGGTGGTCGCGGCGGCGCATCCGGGTCTGGCCCAGTCCGAGGAGGTGTTTCCCTGTGTGGCGGCGGAAAATCTCCAAACGGAGGTGGCACCCGGGGCCGCGCTCGAGTCGCTGACCTGCATGTTCAAAAAATATGAGGGTCAGGAAGTGCTCCATCTGAGCGTCGGGTTGAAAAATGTCAGCGACCAGCCGCAGCGTTACCGGGTGAGGATTTTCCTGGACAACGGCAAGGCGGTTGCCGGCCTGGTGCCGGCCCAAGCGAGCAAAGGGCTGGTGGAACCCGGCGCCTCGGCCGCTTTTGTCTATCCGGTGATCGGCATGACGGGAAAACCCCAGGGTGTTTAGCTGACCATTACGACGTTGACGGAGTGACGGAAAAATCCAGGGTGCGGCATGTTGTCTTGTGAGCAATTTGTAAAAAACTTCAATTAAACGACTGGAGGGAATTCATGAAACAGAGAATTCTGGCAGTGTGCCTGTGCATCGCACTGGTTTTCGGAATGAGCGGTCTCGCGGCGGCCAAAACCGAGTTTATTTCCATCGGCACCGGCGGTACCGGCGGCGTATATTATCCCCTGGGCGGCGGTATT
>JAJDNY010000098.1 GCA_022340425.1 Desulfobacteraceae bacterium
CAGCGACAACAACCAGAGCTTCTTTTTCATCTTTGCCTCCATTTCATCTCTGCGACCGGTTGATTTGACAACCCCCGCAGGTTAGGCCCTCCCTCATCCTCTCTGGGAGGGGAAAAGAGCAAAACCCTCGCCAGGATGTAAAAACAAAATGAAAGCAATTAAAAATATAAAATTTTCTATAGGTTATGAAATATTTTGAAATTGGAAGTCAAAAACGGAAGCCGTTTTAATTCCAAAAGCGGGATAAAAGCTGGGATTTTTACTCAACCGGTGGGAAATGAATTACAGAAGAGACCTTGCTGCAATGAAAAATGGCCGCCTGTCGGCGGCCATTTCAAATCGGGGATTGGAGTGGAATACGCTATTTTCCCAACATCCCGGCTTTCAAACCCTTGTCGGCCGGTCTTTCCCCCAGCCAGATGGCGAAAACGGCCTGTTTGAAGGGCAGGCCCCGGATCAGACCCTGCAGCTGTCCCTTGGCGTAGACCCGCACGCCTTGCCCCGGGGTGTAGATGATGTCGTAGACGTCACCGGTTTTGGCCTCTTCGGCAAAAAAGCCGTTGAACTGGTCGATTTCCGCCTGAAGCGGGGCGGTGGCGCCGCCGGTGGCGTTGGCGAAGCCCTCGTTCCAGGCCGCGATCAGCTTCTGGCTGGAGACGCCGTCGTGGATGAAGTGCATCCGGATCGCCATGGGTTCATCGGCCGCGACAATCCCGGCGGGGTCAGCCGATTCTTGCTTTAGGTAAAGGCCGCCGGCGTAAACCTTGACAAAAAATTTGGTCCGCAGACCCGCGCCGTTCAGTACCAGATCCTGAGTGCCGGCCACCAGCGTATCCGGCAAAACGACCCCACCGATCTCCATGGCCACCGCCGCCGGGGAGATCAGCACCACCACCATCCACAGCAGCATCCAACGCTTCACCATTCCGCTTCCCTCCTGGTTCGTTGTGGTTTGAATTCAAGCCTCGCGCGCGGCTCAGGGTCGCGGCTATAAATAATTCCACAATATGGCGCCGGATTTTGGTTTGCCACCCAGGCACATTCGCCGGTGCATATCGGGATATGTGCCGGCGGATGTAACGCCGGTGACGGGCCAAAAGACAAGCAAGATGTGGAATTATTTCTTGCCGAGGACCTCAGGTCTCCAGCGAGCCGATCAGATCCGTCAGCCGCGAAAACCCGTGCGCGCGCAGGTAAGCAACGATCCCCGCCAGGATCTCCATGGTGGCCCGCGGGTTGACGAAATTGGCGGTCCCCACCTGGACCGCCGCGGCGCCGGCGATCAGAAACTCCAGGGCGTCCTCGGCGGTCATGATGCCGCCGATGCCGATCACCGGAATCTGGACCGCCCGGGCCACCTGCCAGACCATGCGCACCGCCACCGGACGGATAGCCGGCCCCGAAAGCCCACCGGTGATATTGGCAAGCTTGGGCCGGCGGGTGTGGATGTCGATCGCCATGCCCGTAATGGTGTTGATCAGGGAGAGGGCGTCGGCCCCGACCCCTTCGGCGCTGCGGGCGATCTCGGTGACGTCCGTGACGTTGGGGGAGAGTTTGACCACCACGGGTTTGACGGTTTTGGCGCGCACGGCCGCCACCACCCGGGCGGCCATGTCGGGCTGGACGCCGAAGGCGACCCCGCCGGCCTTGACGTTGGGGCAGGAGATGTTGACCTCGATCCCCGCCACCTCGGGCAGGCCGTCCAATTGGGCGGCCAGTTCGGCATAGGCCTCGACCGTCGTGCCGTAGATGTTGGCCAATACCGGAATACTCAGCCGGCGCAGAAACGGCAGTTTGTCGCGCTTGAAGGCCTCGATCCCGACGTTTTCCAGGCCGATGGCGTTGAGCATTCCGCAGGGGGTCTCGGCGATCCGCGGCGGGGGATTGCCCCGGCTGGGGGCGAGCGAAAGCCCCTTGACGATGATCGCCCCGAGCCGGTTCAAATCCACCAGGTCCTTGAACTCGCGGCCGTAGCCGAAGGTCCCGGATGCCGTCATGACGGGGTTCTGCAGCGGGATGCCTCCGATCTCCACCCGGAGATCCGGTTCGTCTTGTGAGGCCATGGTTTGATGTTTCCGGCACTTGGGGTTTCCGCCACCTGCAGCGGGTCAGCGGCGCGTGTGGGAGACTCTATAAAATAGATGTTGATCGAGATCAAGCCGCCGGTCTAAAAACCGGGAGGCGGAAACGCCGGTTTGTTCACAACACCATTCTGCGGAGAAAGCGATGAAAACGATTTTAGGCCTTCTGGGCTCCCCGCGCCGGCTGGGCAACTGCGAAATCATGGTCAAGGAAATTGCGCGCCGGGTTGACACCCCTCATCAATTGAACCTGCTGCGGCTGCCGGAGTTCGAGATCCAGTCCTGCCGCGGCTGCTACCGCTGCCTGATGGAAGGCCAGCGCTGCCCCTTGGAGGACGATTTTTACCGCGTGCTGGCGGTCATCACGGCGGCGGACGCCCTGGTGGTGGCGGCCCCCACCTATTTTCTGGGGGCCAACGGCTGCCTCAAGCGCTTTCTGGACCGCGGGCTGGCCCGCTACGACCACACCGAAAGTCTCTGGGGCAAACCCGCGGTGGGAATCGGCATCGCCGGCATCCGCGGCAAGGAGGGCGGCACCCTCCTGGATATCGAGCGGTTTTTAAAGCTGCTGCTGGCCGACGTCAGGGGGGTCCGGATGGCCTTCGGCGCCCTGCCGGGCGAGGTTTTTTTGAACGGGGAAACACGCGACACCGTATCCGCTCTGGCGGCAGCCCTCTTCGGCCCCCCGCTGCTGCCGACGGGTCCCTCCTGCCTGCTTTGCGGCGGCACCACGTTCCGTTTTCTGGGCGGTGACCGGGTGCAGTGCCAGCTCTGCAGCAACACCGGCACATTTCGCGTCGCGGCGGGGGTGCCGGTTTTCGAGATCCCGCGCAGCGCCCACGAGCTGTTTTTAACCAGGGCCGATGTCGAGCATCACAAAAAGTGGCTGCTGGGCATGAAGGCGCGGTTTCTGGAAAAAAAGACGGAGTTGAAGCAGATCACCCTGCCCTACCTCAAGGAGGGCCAGTGGATCCAGCCGGAAGGCAAATGACCGCCGGCCCGGCGGCTACCCGGGAGGCGCCGTTTTTTTCCGGGCCAGCAGCGCCACAGGCCCCAGGGCCAGAATGTTGATCAGAATCAGGGCGTGCGAGGTCAGGGCGAAATTCAGGCCCTCGGCCGGTGGAATCCCCAACAGCGCAAGGCCCGCAACCCAACCGCCCTCGTGATTGCCCGCCTGGGCGATGCCCTGGACCGGCAGGATCTGAAGCGGCAACTGGATCGAAATCAGAAACCAGGCCTCGCCGATCTTCAGATCCAACCCGACGGCCCGCGTGGCGCAGAACAAAAACCCGCCGATGGTCAGCCAGACGGCCAGGCTCTGCAGGATCAGCCGGCGGTTGAACTCCGCCTGGGCGGCCGCGTCGGCCATACGGCCCAGCCAGCCTGTGGTGAAACGGCTGCCCAAGTGGCCCATGCCTTTCAGAATCCAGGGCGCCCCGGCCATGGGCAACGCCAGCGCCAGCCAGCCGCATCGGAAATAAAAGGGGATGGCGGCCGGCAGAACTAGCGCCGCCGCCGCCATCCAGAACCCCATGGCCGCGACGTCCAGCAGGCGCGCCTTGATCAGTATACGAGTCCCCACCGTCAGGGGGGTGGCGTTGGCGGATTTCAAGAGCACCGGCAAGGTCAAGTCTCCGGCCCTGAAAGGGAAAAGAAACGATGCCATGCCGTGCAGGCAGGCCGTTCGGACAGCCTGGGGCCAGAAGCGCAGGGGTTCGGGGGAAAGCGTGGTCAGGCGCAGGGCCCGCAGGCAGTAGTTGGCGGCGAAAAAAAGGGCCCCTGCCAGAACCCACCCCGGTCGCACCCTCACAAAGGCCTGGAGCAGTTCGGGGCCTTTGTAAACGGCCAAGGCTGCAACGGCTGCGGCCAAAAGCAGCGACAGGGCGAACTGGATGGGGTGGCTTAGCAGGGGCTTTTTCATCGGGAAAAAAGCTCACCCCGCCTGATGAAATTTGCCGAGATAAAGCAGCCAGGGAAAGGTCGCGGCGGCAAACCGTTTTTCAATGGCCACAAACTCCGAGAGTAGGCCTTCGAACTCCCGGCGGCGCCAGAAATTGAGGTGATCCGGGGTTCGGCCGCCGCGGTCCCAGTATTTCCCCCGGACCAGGTTGCCCCAGTGAAAAAACGGCTCATGGGGCACGGATACGATGAGGTAGCCGCCGGTTTTAACAACCCGGCGGAGTTCCTTCAGCGCGCACCGGGGATCGGGGAGATGCTCCAATACCTCCGCCGCCAGGAGGTAGTCGAAGGTGCCGTCCGCAAAGCCCAGATGGTGGACGTCGCCAGTGCGGTAATCGCAAAAGGGATAGCGGGCGCGGGCAAAGGCGATTCGGGTCGGGTCCAAATCCACCGCGACCATCCGGCCCAAGAGACCGC
>JAJDNY010000099.1 GCA_022340425.1 Desulfobacteraceae bacterium
CCAAGTGAAGTCCAAATTTATGGTAATTCATGGATTAACTCCTTTAGAAAGCATGTTTGGTGTCTTCACAGCTGCTATGAAAAAGCGTCATCTAATCAACACTAAAAAATATATCAAAAAAGGAAAAATTGCAAAAAATGCATTATTTGTCAAACTAGAAGTCAGGGCAATCACATGTAAAACTGGCGCAGAACGTGCCTTCTGCGATGATTGCCCTTTGTGTCACCATCAGCGGCGCCGACTCCTGGACTCAGGTGTCCGAATATGGCCGCTCCAGGATCTCCTGGTTAAAATAATTCCTGGAGCTGCCCAACGGTATTCCCTCTCACGACAACTTCGGGCGGCTCTTCGCACGGCTAACCCCCAAAGGATTTCAAAACTTCTTCTCCCGCTCAAAACCCTTTCCCTGAAAGGCGCCGTTGTCACCATTGACGCCATGGGCTGCCAGAAAAAATCACCCACCCCATCATCGAGGAAAAGGCCGACTAGGTCATTCAGGTCAAAGAAAACCAGCGGTATTTTACCATTAGCGATATCGACTGGCTTTCGGGAAAAGACCAGTGGGCCGGACTTAAAACCATCGCTAAGGTTATTCGCCAGCGGGATGTCAACGGAAAAAACCTCCACCGAAACCGCCTACCTTATCCCCAGTCTCGAAAACCACACCCCGACTATCGCCAAGGTCATCCGGGATCACTGGGGAATTAATAACAGTCTGCAATGGTGCCTGGACGCTGCGTTTCGTGAAGGCCACTGTCGGGTGCGAAAGGACCATGGGCCGGAGAATTTCGCTATCTTGCGACACATGGCCATCAAACCTGCTGAAACGGGAAACATTCCTCAAGAGGGCGGTATCCAGACCAAGCGGCTTAAGGCTGCATGGGCTCCAAGACACCTGCTAAAGGTCCGGTCGAGGTGATTTCTACAAGCGATTGCCGTGGGTGACGTGTCCCCTATATTTCCCTTGCCGGGAGGTGGGAGGCCACCAGCGGCAGCCGCGTAAACCGGCCGCCGGGTCCCGACCCAAAAGCCGACCGGCAGGTTTTGGCCCCGCCGCTGAAGACGGACGGGGCGCAAGCCGAAGAGTAAAATACCGTCTGCACCAGGGGGATGGAATTTTACTTGATTTTGGTGTAAAGAATATCGCTGATTCATTTTTTGTGTTGTGGAAAAAATTTCGAACAGCCACGGGGCCGATGTCGCTGTCAGGTGTGGTGACTGGGTTCGAAAAGATCCTGAGGGGGGAGGGCTGCACGCATGAGTCACGATTTCATCGGCGATTTGTTGAATGCCCTGACACGGATTCTGTCCCCGGATGTGGCCCGCCTCAAGGAGGTTTTGATCCTCAGCGGCATGCCCGAGGAAACCGACAACCTGCGTTATCTGGGCTTCAATCGCCAAGTCGTGAAGCAGGACGGCCGCACCCTGGAATTCTCAGCGGTGGCCGTGGTCAACAACCGCAGGGCCGCCCAGTGGCGCCTGACAGGTGTTGCCCAGAAACTCAGCCGGATGGTGTTTCATCCCCGTTGGACCCACAACCCGCTGAATCTTTTTCTCCACCGCCTGCGCTGCGACCCAACCGTGATGGATCTCCTGGCCTCCGCCGGGGGGGACTACACCCTGCTGGGCATTTTGACCACCAGTGAAACCCTGGGGCGTGGTCTTTTCAAGCGCCACTACCGCAGCATTCGCCCGGTGGTGGCGGTGACCGGCCTGCATGCGGCGGGCGTCGAAGCGCTGTCCGTCTTCGAGGAGCAAAACGAGATCCGGCAGGTCAAGCTCCGGGGCCTGCCCTATTACCGCCGCATCACCCGCAAATTTCCCCCTCGCTGATGCGCCTCCCCCTTTGGGAGCAGCGCGGCACACCCCCGGCAGCAGAGTCTTCGGCTCTAACTTCCGCCGTGGGCGGCCAGCGGGGTTTGCAGCGGGATCTCAAAGGTGAACGTCGCGCCCTGCCCGGGTTCGCTTTCCACCGATATCCGGCCGCCGTGAAATTCGATGATGCGCCGGGTGATGGTCAGCCCCAGCCCGCTGCCCGGCGGCCGACCCCGCCCGGCGGTGGCCACCTGCCGGAACTGCTCGAAAATCACCTTCTGATCGGCGGCGCTGATACCCACGCCGTTGTCTTGGACGCTTACCCTGAGGGTGTCGCCGCGGCGCGCCAGTGCAATGGCGATAACGCCGGTTTTCTCCTCGCAGAATTTGACGGCATTGGAAATCAGGTTGACCATCGCCTGTATCAACTGGTCCCGGTCGCCGATGATGGCCGGCACCGCGTCGGGCAGGTCCACCTGGAGCCGGATCTGTTTGTTGGTGACCAGCTGGCTGGAGGCGGCGACGGCGTCTTCGATCACTTTGCGCAGGTCCACGCTGCCGATCTGCCACTGCATGCGGCCGGATTCGATTTTCTGAAAATTGAGCACCTGGTTGATCAGGCGTGCCAGCCGCTGAATCTCCTTGATCATGATCCCCAGAAACTTTTGCTTCTGCTGCTCATCGGTGTCGGGGTAGTCCCGCAGGATCTCGGCGAGCGATTGAATCGAGGTCAGGGGGGTGCGCAGTTCGTGGGAGACGGTGGAGAGGAACTCGTCCTTGAGGCGGTCCAGTTCCTTGAGGCGCTCGTTGGCGGCCCGCAACTCGGCCGAGGTTTTCATCAACTGCCGACTGTAGGTGATGGCCTGGCGGGTTTCGTCCAGAATCCCCATGACCTCGCGGATCCCCAGGGGCTCCTCCTTGACCACCGAGGCGACCACCACCCGGGCCGAGGCCGACCCCACGGCGCCGGCCAGCAGTTTTTCCACGTAGGTCACGAATCCCGGATCGGCGGCCAGCGACCGCTCCCAGTCGATGGTGTGCTGGTTGGCATACTGCGCCAGAGCCTCGGCCGTGCGGGCCGGGCCGAGAAACCTTTCCAGCAGCGATTTCAGGTCGGGAATCCGGGCAGTCCCGCGCCAGAGCGGCGCCTCATCGGTATCCCCGGTGAAGCGGAAAACATCCACAAACATCGTGGCCTGGCTATGCTCCAGGGCCGAGGGTCGGCTGAAAAGCGACACCCCCACGTAAGCGGCGCTATTGAGCAGCAGGCTCCAGAAAACGCCGTGGGAAACATGGTCGAAGCCTTTGAGGCCGAAGAGTTGAAAGGGCCTGAGAAACTGCAGGCCCCAGGGCCCTTCGGTGATAAAGGCCTGCGGCAGGAGGCCGGCGTCGGTCAGGGGGGGCAGCACCAGGGTGTAAAGCCAGATTAGGAAGCCGGCAGTCAACCCGCAAAGGGCACCGGCTTTGCTGCCGCCCTTCCAGAAAAGCCCTCCCAGGAGCGACGGGGCGAACTGGGCCACCCCGGCAAAGGAAACCAGGCCGATGGCCACCAGGGGATAGAACTCGGCGGTGAAGTGAAAGTAGAAATACCCCAGCAGGATCGTCACCACGATGGCGGCATGCCGGATGGCGACCAGCCAGGCGCCGAAGTCGCGCCGCTGGGCCAGCTTGAGGGCCGGCAGGTGCAGCAAAAGCGGCATGACGATGTTGTTGCTGATCATGGTGGAGAGGGCGATCGTCTCCACGATGACCATGCCGGTGGCCGCCGACATGCCGCCGATGAAGACCAGCAGGGTGAGCTGGGCCTGATGGTGGGCCAGCGGCAGGATCAGCACGAAGGTGTCGGGATCCACCGCCTGCCCGGCAAATTGGAGTATCCCGGCGCAGGCCACCGGCATGACGAATAGGTTGATGGCCAGCATGTACAGGGGAAACAGCCAGATGGCTTTTTTGAGATGCTCCTCGCTGACGTTTTCGATCACCGCCACCTGAAACTGCCGCGGCAACAGGAGGATCGCCAGCATTGAGAGCAGCACCAGGACGGTCCAGCCGGTGTAGGCGCCGGGTTGATCGCCGATGGTGAACATCGCCGACAGCTCGGGCTGGCTGCGCGCCTGGGTGAAAAGATCGTCGAAGCCATTATAGATGCCGTAGGTCACGAACAACCCGACCGCCAGAAACGCCACCAGCTTGACCAGCGACTCCAGGGCGACGGCCGCGACGATGCCCTCGTGGCGTTCGGTGGCTTCCACCTTGCGGGTCCCGAAAAGTACGGCAAAGGCGGCCATGACGAGGGCCACGTAAAAGGCGGTGTCCTCGAAAAAAGGAACGCGGCCGGCATGCTGCGGCATAAAGAACCCGGGGTAGCGGGTGAGCAGTAAAAAGCTGGTGGAGATGGCCTTGAGCTGCAGTGAGATGTAGGGCACGATGCCCAGGACGGCGATAACCGACACAACGCCGCCCAGGATGACGCTTTTGCCGTAGCGGGAGGCGATAAAATCGGCGATCGAGGTGATGCGGTGGATGCGGCTGATGCGCAGCATCTTGCGCAGTACGAACCAGCCCAGGGTGAAGGTCAGGGTGGGGCCCAGGTAGATCGTCAAAAAACCGGGGCCGCCCTGTACGGCTCGGCCGACGCTGCCGTAGAACGTCCAGGCCGTGCAATAGACGGCCAGCGAAAGCGCATAGACGTAAGGACTGTTGATGATGCTGCGGCCGGCGGCGGCGCTTTTGTCTCCGAAGTAGGCCGCGGCGAACAGCAGGCCGAGATAGCACAGGGAGGCAAAAATGATGGTTTCAGCCGAGAGCATGATGCCCTTTGTTCGCCAAGCCGCCCTTACGACTCGCCGCGCGGGCGGGAGTGGATAATCAGAACGATCAGTACAATATAGACGGTCCAGGCCGCGAAGAGATAGGCATACAGGAGCGGAAAGCCCAGCACGAATACCGGCAGGTTGAAAAGCGAGACAAACGGGTAGTTGAACAGCAGAAACCCCAGCAGAAACAAGCCGATCAACCGTTTGTTGATGATGCTGTCGCGAGTCATTTGAGGCTCCCGCCCACCGGGGGCTGCTTGGGCGAAGGGAAAATATAGGAATTGTGCGGGATCCAGTTTTCTGTTAATTTTTCACTACCACAAAAAGAGGGCGGCTGGAAGGGGCGGGGATGCCATCCAAAACAATTATGATCGTTGACGATGAGTTGAACATTCTGGTTCCCCTGCAGTTTCTCATGGAGCAAAACGGCTTTCAGGTGGTTTTGGCCCAAAGCGGCCGGGATGCCCTCGAGGCCCTGGAAAAATCCAAGCCGGATTT
>JAJDNY010000100.1 GCA_022340425.1 Desulfobacteraceae bacterium
CACCGGCAAGGCCACTTACTTCAGCCGCTCGCGCCAATGCCTGTGGGAAAAGGGGGCGACCTCCGGCCACGTTCAGCTGGTCAGGGAAATCCGCCTGGACTGCGACGCGGACACGGTGCTTCTGAAAGTGGAGCAGCTGGGCGGGGCCGCCTGCCACACGGGACACCGCAGCTGCTTTCACAAACGGGTGAACCAGGGCACCCTGGAAACCGTCGGGCAACCGGTCTTCGACCCCAAGGAGGTCTACGGCAAATGAGAACCCCGTTGAAGCTGGGGATTCCCAAGGGGAGTCTGCAGAACGCAACCATCGCACTTTTCAAACGCTCCGGCTGGACCATCAATGTCAACGGCCGCAGCTATTTTCCGGAGATCGACGACGATGCAATCCAATGCGGCATCTGCCGCGCCCAGGAAATGTCGCGCTACGTGGAAAACGGCACCCTGGATGCCGGCCTGACCGGCAAGGACTGGATTGCCGAGAACGCCTCCGACGTCCGGGTGGTCACCGACCTGGTCTACTCCAAGGTCAGCTCCCGGCCCGCCCGCTGGATCCTGGCGGTGGGCTATGACTCGCCGATCCAGAAAATAGAGGACCTGCAGGGCAAGAAAGTTGCCACCGAACTGGTGAACTTCACCAAACGCTATTTTGCCGAACGCCAAATCGACGTTTCGGTGCAGTTTTCCTGGGGGGCGACCGAGGCCAAGGTGGTCTCGGGCCTGGCGGATGCCATCGTCGAGGTCACCGAAACCGGCAGCACCATCAAGGCCCACGGCCTGCGCATCCTGCAGGAACTGATGCAGACCAACACCCAGTTGATCGCCAATCACGACGCCTGGCAAGACCCCGTGAAACGCGAAAAGATCGAGCAAATCGCCCTGCTCCTCAAGGGCGCCCTGCTGGGAGAGAAGCTGGTGGGCCTGAAGATGAACGTCCCCAAGCGCCGTCTGGAAGAGATCGTGGCGATCCTGCCCAGCCTGAACGCCCCGACCGTCGCCCCCCTCTACCAGTCCGACTGGTTTTCGGTGGAAACGGTAGTCAACACCAACGTGATGCGCGACCTGATCCCCGAGCTGCAGAAGCAGGGCGCCGAAGGCATCATCGAGTACCCGTTGAACAAGGTGGTCTGAATGGTTTCCCATCGCATCCGGCAGATGAGCTCCTTCATCGTCATGGACGTTCTGGAGCGCGCCAACGAGATCGCGCGCCAGGGCCACAACGTCATCCATCTGGAGGTCGGCGAACCGGATTTCAACACCCCGGAGTGCGTCAAGCGGGCCGTCTGCCGGGCATTGGACAGCGGCCAGACCCACTACACCCACAGCCTCGGGGTTCCCGAGCTGCGGCAGGCGATCTGCGACTATTACGCCGCGCGCTACCGGGTCACGGTGGACCCCGACCAGGTCATCGTCTCCTCGGGCACCTCACCGGCGATGTTCGCGCTGTTCGCCGCCCTGCTGGACCCGAACGACGAGGTGATCATCTCCGACCCCCACTATGCCTGCTACCCCAACTTCATCACCTTTGTCCAGGGCCGGCCGGTGACCGTGCCGGTCTACGAGGAGGACGGCTTCCAGTTTCGGCCCGAGGCCATCGCCGCCAAACTGAGCCGGCGCACCAAGGCCATCTTCATCAACTCGCCCTCCAACCCCACCGGCAACCTCCTTTCCCGGCGCCGCATGGCGGCGATCGCCGACCTGGCGGGCAGTGACGGCCCCCCCTACGTGGTCTCCGACGAGATCTACCACGGCCTGGTTTACGAAGGAGAGGAGCACTGCATCCTGGAGTTCACCGACAACGCCTTCGTGCTCAACGGCTTTTCCAAAATGTACGCCATGACCGGGCTCCGCCTGGGGTACCTGATCGTGCCCAAGAAATTCGTCCGCCCGATCCAAAAAATCCAGCAGAATTTCTTCATCTCGCCCAACTCGGTGATCCAGCAGGCCGGGATTGCGGCCCTGAAGGAGGCCGGGCCGGATGTGGCGCGGATGAAAGCGATTTACAACGAGCGCCGTCAGTATATCATCCGCCGTCTCAAGGAGCTGGGCTTTGGCCTGACCGTGGCGCCCACCGGCGCCTTTTATGTCTTCGCCAACGCCAAGCATCTCTCCCATGATTCCTTCAAACTCGCCTTCGACATCCTGGAAAAGGCCCATGTCGGGGTCACCCCCGGAATCGACTTCGGGCAAAACGGTGAGGGCTATCTCCGTTTTTCCTATGCCAACTCCATGGAAAACATCGCCGAGGGCATGCAGCGCATCGCGCGCTACATCGCAGCGGCGGGCTGAGGCCGCCGGCCCAGGGCTGTCCCCCCGAGGAGAGATGATCATCACTTCAGCCGAATTCGTCATCAGCGCCGTCGGACCGGCCCAGTACCCGCCCGCGGAGCTGCCCGAGGTGGCCTTTGCCGGGCGCTCCAACGTCGGCAAATCGTCGCTGATCAACACCCTGGTCAACCGCCGGCGTTTGGTGAAAACCAGCGCCACCCCCGGGCGGACCCAGCTGCTCAATTTTTTCCGGGTCAATGCGGCCTGCCACTTCGTGGACCTGCCCGGCTTCGGCTACGCCCGGGCGCCGGCCCACATCCGCAAAAAATGGGGCCCGATGATCGCCCACTACCTGGCCACCCGCGAGACCCTGAAATGCGTCGTTCTCATCATGGACGTGCGGCGCACCCCCGGCCAGGAGGAGAAGGGGCTGATGGCCGACCTCGAGCAGTCCGGAATTCCCCCGGTGCCGGTGCTGACCAAGATCGACAAGCTTTCCAAAACCCGCCGGATCCAGCAGCGCCGGACCGCGGCGCAGGCCCTGGGGGTGGCCCCCGAGGCGCTGACGCTGTTTTCCTCTAAAACCCGCGAGGGGCTGGCGGAGCTGTGGCGCATTCTGGAGGGCTTTATCGAGGCGGCACCGTGAGCACCGCGGAAAACACATCCCACCGCCACCGATCGGGCTTCGTGGGCATCGCCGGCCCGCCCAACGTGGGCAAATCCACCCTGCTGAACAGGATTCTGGGGGAAAAAATATCCATCACCTCGCCCAAGCCCCAGACCACCCGCAACCGGATTCTGGGCATCGCCCACCGGCCCCAGGCCCAGATCATTTTCGTGGACACCCCAGGCGTTCACGGGGCCCGCAAGGCGCTCAACATCCGCATGGTGGAGGCCGCGCTGACGGCCCTGGACGACATGGATGTGGTACTGCTGGTCCTGGATGCGGCCGCCCCCGACCCGGCGGCGGAGCGCCTCCTGGTCAAAAAACTGGGCCAGCTGCGGCGACCGGTGGTCCTGGCGCTCAACAAAACCGATCTGGTGGCCAAACCGGCCCTGCTGGCCCTGATCGCCCGCTGGTCGCAGGCGGTAGCCTTCCAGGCGCTGGTGCCGGTTTCAGCCAAGACCGGGGACCAGCTGCCGGCCCTGCTGGAAGCCCTGGAAGCCTGCCTGCCCGAGGGCCCGCCGCTTTTCCCGGCCGATGCGATCACCGACCTGCCCGAGCGGTTCATCGCCGCCGAGATGATCCGGGAGAAGGTGTTTCGCTTTACGGGCCAGGAAATCCCTTACAGCACCGCCGTCACCATCGAGCACTTCGCCGAGGAGACCCGGCCGGCGCTGGTCAAAATCTTCGCCACGATCCATGTCGAGCGCGACTCCCAGAAGGGCGTCGTGATCGGCAAGGGTGGCGCCAAGCTGCAGCAGATCGGCACCGCGGCGCGCAGCGAAATCCAACGCATGCTCGGCGCCCGGGTTTATCTCAAGCTGCTGGTGCGCGTACAGAAAAACTGGAGCCAGGACAGCCGGGCGCTGCGCCGATTCGGGTACTGATGATCGTTTCCTTTCACCCGCTGCTGGCCGGCGACTGCAACCTGCTGTGCGCCGGGCGGGACCCCGGGGAGCGGGAGCGCCGCGCCGTTCAGCGCGCCGCGGCGGTGATCCTGCCCCAGGGCTGCCGCCAGGGGCTCTACGAAATGGCCCGGACCCACTGCGCCAACGTCTTTCCGGACTACGAGGCGCGCTTCCGATTTCCGGGCAAAATCGGACAGACCCGTCTCTTTCGGCATCTCGGAACCCCCCGGCCGCGCAGCGTGGCCTTCGAAAACCTCGCGGCCCTGCAGCGGGCCGCACCGGATCTGGATTTCGGGAAATGGTTCCGGCTGCCGTTTGTTTTCAAGTTCGACTGGGGGGGGGAGGGCCGTACGGTCTACCGGGTGGACTCGGCGGCCCAATTCCAGGCGCTGCTGGCCCTGGCCGAGGAATTCGAGCAAACCGGCCAGCACGGATTTCTGCTCCAGGAACATGTGGCCTGCGGCGGCCGGTCCCTGCGGGTGGTCATCATCGGCCATCAGGCGGTAGCCTACTGGCGGGTTCAACCGGCGGCCGACAGGTTCGGGGCCAACCTGGCCCAGGGGGCCGTGATCGACCGGACGGCCGACACCCATCTGCGGCAGGCCGGGATCGCGGCCGCCAGAGAGTTCTGCCGCCGCAGCGGGGTCAACCTGGCCGGGATCGACCTGCTCTTCCCAACCGACACGGCCCAGCCGACCCCGCTTTTCCTTGAAATCAACTACTTCTTCGGCCGCAGCGGTCTGGGCGGGTCGAACGCCTACTACGGCCTCCTGGAAAAAGCGGTCCACCGCTGGCTGCAGGACCAGGGCCTGCGCCCAAGCGACCGGGACGACGTGCGGTAAAGGAGGATGCCCGCCGATGAAGCCTTACGCCTATGACCTGGCCGAAGAGGACATCCGCCGCGAGCGCGCCAAGGCCCGCGAACTGCGCCACTCCCAGTGGTGGAAGCGGCGCCTTGCCAAGGGGGTCTGCCACTACTGCCGGAGACCAACCCCGGCCCGGGAACTGACCATGGACCATATCGTGCCCCTGGCCCGCGGCGGCAGGACCACCAAGGGCAACGTGGTGCCGTGCTGCAAGGCCTGCAACAGCCGCAAAAAGCAGCTGCTGCCCATGGAATGGGAGGCCTACCTCGGCGCCCTGCAGCCCCCCGGGGATAAATAGCGGACCCCGGCGGCCGAAGGTTTTTGTTTTAAGCTGCCGCGGCCCCGTTCAGAGATAAACGATCAGCGCGCCGCTTTTGGACTTCTTGTGCTTTTCCCATTGAAAGCTCAGCACCTTTCCCCGCCGTTTCAATTCGGCCAGTTTTTCGGCGACCGCATCGGGCAGCACCGCCCGCCCCTGGGAATGCAGCCCCTTACCGACGATGATGCGCACCGTGACCAGGCCCGCGCCAAGCGCCCCGTGCACGAAGGCCTCGGTGCGCTGCTGGGCTTGAAGTGCGCTGCAGCCGTGCAGATCCAGCTGCCTCTGGGGCGGGGGGTGGGCCTTGATCTGCTGGCGAATGCTCATTCTTTGGGCGCCGCGGCGCTCCTGCCGGATTTTTTCCTCCAGCAGCTGCTGCAGATCGCGCTCGCCCAGGGAGCGCTGCACCAGGCGCGCGAAAGGCGGCGCGGCCGGCGAGGTGCGGGATCCGGCGGGCGCCGCCGGATCCGTTTGGACCCCAAAAAGGGTTTCCAGATCAGCCTCGGGGGCCAGGAGCGGCAGGCCGTGGCGGTCTCGCCGGGGGGGCGCGGAGCCTTTCGGGCGGTTCTTCCCGGTACTGGCCGGGGCTGCGCTTGGGGCGGGCGGGCGGCGCGCTTCGACCCGCTGGCGCCGCATGCCGTTCGACACCCCCCGGCCGCCGTTTTCTCGGCTGAAAAGAAGTGCGAGGTCCTCGTCTTCTTTCAGAACCGGCAGGCCGTGGCGGTTGACCGGGGGGGATGGCGGCTGGGAACGCGGCGTTTTGGGGGCCGCCGCGGGCGGCGCCCCGCGAGCCTTGACCGAAGGGCCTGAATCGCCGTTCGCAAAGGGCCGAAGGGCCCCGTCGGGGGCTGGCGGGGCGGGCCGGGCCGGTTTGTGCGCCGCGGCCGGCGCCCCGGGGCCGCCAGCGGGGGGCGCCGTGCTACCCGCGGCGGCCCCGTCGGCCGGCCGCGGGCGCTGTAGGCGGCGCCAGAGCTTTTTCAACTCCTTAAACATGATGAACCGCTAAAAAGTCAAAAACCAGACGGTTTCAAAAAAAGTTCAAGCCTAAGACGCGCAATTCTCAGTGGCGTGAGGCGTACACCTGTATGCCGCAGCGACTTCGAGATGCAGCGCAACGCAGAGATTGGGTTTTTTGCGGAACCGTCAAACATCATCCGTTATCCGGTTTGGTCCGCCGCCGCCCGCTCGGCAAAGGGCAGCGCGGCGTTCAGGGCTTCGATGTAGTCCTGCTCGGCGGCGTTGATGCGCGCGATATTGGTGTGCAGGATGTGCGCCATGACGGGATCGTAGAAGCGGTGCAGACTGGTGTTGCAAAGTGAGCGAAAGCCGCGCCGAATCTTGTGGCTTCCGCCCATCCCGGGGTCGTAATAGCGAATCCCGTTCTGGATCGCCCAGGCGATCGGCTCGTAGTAGCAAAGGTTGAAATGCAGCGCCGGAATCCGGCGCAAACAGCCCCAGTAGCGCCCGTAGAGGCGCTCGCCTTTTCTCAGCAGAAGCGAGAGGGCCAGCGGTTCGCTGGGGCTGCGGCGGTCGTAGGCCGCCATGAAGACCAGCCGATGGCGGAAATCCTCGCCGAGACCCTCGAAGAAGGCCGGCAGCAGGTACTTGCAGCCCCAGATGCCGAAGCGGTCATTGGTGCGGGCATAGAGCCTGTACATCAGGGGGAAAAAAGCCTCCGGGGCATCCCGCCCGGCCACCGCCCGCAGGACGATCCCCTCCTCTGCGAGGCTCCGGCGTTCCCGTCGGATATTGCGCCGCTGATTGCTGTTGAACTCCCCCAGGTAGTCCTCGAAAGTCGCAAAGCCGTTATTTTCCCAGCGGAACCCCTGATGCCGCCAGCCGACGAACCCGGCCCGCTCGGCGGCCGGCCGCCACCCCGGGTCCGCGAAGAGGAAGCTGCAGCCGGCGATCCGGTGGCGGGCGCAGTAGCCATCGATGGCATCGATCATGACGCCGGTCAGCCCCTCGACGGACTCGCCGGCGGCCGTCAGGAACCGGTAGCCCTCGGTGGGGGTCACCGGACTCATGCCCACCAGTTTAGGGTAATAGGCCACCCCGATGCGCGCCGCCACCTGGACCCAGGGGTGGTCAAAGACAAATTCCCCCTCGCTGTGGCGCTTGAGATAGAGGGGCGCGGCGGCCACCAACCGCTCGCCCGACCAGACCGTCAAATGCCGGGGCTGCCAGCCGGTGGCGGGGGCGATGCTGCCGGATGCCTCCATCCGGTGGAGCCATTCCCACTCCAGAATCGGCGCGGCCAGCGGCAGTGCCAGGCGGTTCCAGGCCTCCCGGTCGATATCGGCCATCCGCTCGACCCAGCGGATGGTATGGGGTGTTGAAGGGCTGGCGCTCATCTGAACCTCACTCGGCCGGCTGCCCCCGACCGACACGGCGGCTAACGCCGCCGTGCAATCTGATAAGGTATCGGCAAACATTCACTAGATAATTCCTCGCCGGCGCCTTGTCACGCCGGATCCCCGGGCCTTGGTGTTTTTGATTGACACCAAGCCCTTTTTTCCGATACGTCTCAAGCCGCTATTTTCAGAGATTTCAATCACCCCAGGGATGGAGGACGAAACATGCGCAGGTGGCTTCTCATTTTGCTGATCTTGGCGCTCGGGACGGCCGGCACGCTGTCGGCGGCTGAAAAAGAGCTCAAGGTGGGGTTTGTCTACGTTTCCCCCATTGGGGATGCGGGCTGGTCCTATGCCCATGACCTCGGCCGGCAGCACATCGCCGCCCTTCCGGGGGTTCAGACCTCCTACGTGGAGGCGGTGCCCGAAGGGGCCGATGCCGAACGCGTGATCCTCAACATGGCCCGCAAAAACTTCGACATCATCTTCGCCACCAGTTTCGGTTATATGGATCCGATGCTGAAGGTCGCCCAGCAGTTTCCCGACACCGTCTTCATGCACTGCTCGGGGTTCAAACGCCACCAGAACATGGGCAACTATTTCGGCCGCATGTACCAGGCCCGCTACCTCTCGGGGATGGTGGCCGGCGCCATGACCCGGAAGAAAATCCTGGGCTATGTGGCCGCCTTTCCGATTCCGGAAGTCATCCGCGGCATCAACGCCTTTACCCTGGGCGCCCAGGCGGTCAACCCCGAAGTTCAGGTGCGGGTGGTTTGGACCAAGACCTGGTATGACCCGGCCACCGAAAAGGAGGCCGCCAAAAGCCTGCTGGACGTGGGCGCCGACGTCATCGCCCAGCACCAGGATTCCCCCGGCCCCCAGGAGGCGGCCCAGGAAGCGGGGGTCTACTCCATCGGCTACAATTCCGACATGAGCCAATTCGCGCCCAAGGCCCACCTGGTGGCGCCGGTATGGAACTGGGGGCCCTTTTACGAGGAAATCGTCAATGCGGTCCGGGACGGTAGCTGGACCAGCCAGTCTCACTGGTACGGCATGGATAAAGGGATGGTGGCCCTGTCGCCCATGACCGAGCTGGTTCCCCAGGCGGTGCAGGACATGGTGCGCGCCAAAAAGGACGCCATCACGGCCGGAACGGCCAAGGTCTTTACCGGGCCGATCAGCGACCAGTCCGGCAAGGTGCGGATCCCTGCCGGCGAGAGCGCCACCGATGAAGCCCTGCTGGGCATGGACTGGTTTGTTCAGGGAGTGGTGGGCACCACCGAATAGCCATCGGCCGGGCACCTGCCTGCAGTGCCGCAAACAGCCGCAGGCGGCCGAGGCAAGCAGCGCGCATGCGGGATAACCCAAGATGAGGGTACAGGTGACCAAACGGCAGGAGCCCCTGGGCTGGGGCTCCTGTTTTATTTTTCTGGGGGCTCTGGCCTTTTCCCTGGCCGTCAGCGCGGCCCTGCTGGGACTGCAGGGCAAACCGCCGGTCACCGGGATCCGGCTGCTGTTCGCGGGGGCCTTCGGTTCGCCCTGGGCCCTGGAGGACTGTCTTCTCAAAGCTGTGCCGATTTTTCTCTGCGCTCTGGGCGTGGCGGTGGCCTTTCGCCTCCAGATCTGGAACCTGGGGGCCGAGGGCCAGTTTGCGCTGGGCGCCATCGGCGCCAGTTGGGTGGCTTTGAGCTTCCCGACGCTTCCGGGCCGCTATCTCCTGCCGCTGATGTTTCTGGCGGCCGCGCTGGCCGGAGGGCTCTGGGGACTGATTCCGGCGGTCCTCAAGCTGGGTCTGCGGGTCAACGAAATCATCGTGACCCTGATGCTCAACTACATCGGAATCCTGATCCTGGAGTACAAGGTTTACGGCGCCTGGAAAGACCCGGGCAGCTTCGGGTTTCCCATGACGCCCGAATTCCCGGCCGCCGCCATCGTGGGCAGCATCGGCGCCACCCGCCTCAACTGGGGGCTGCTGGTGTGTCTGGCGGCCGGCGCGGCGATCGCCCTCTTTTTGGACCACACCCGTCTGGGCTACGAGTTGAAAGCCAGCGGTGAGAATATCCGCGCCGCCCGCTATGCGCGCCTGCCCTACGAGCGCCTGGTGCTCATGGTGATGGCCCTCAGCGGCGCCCTGGCCGGCTGGGCCGGCTGCCTGGAGGCCTCGGGTTCGCTGCACCGCCTGCAGCCGACCATCATGGTCGGCTATGGCTACACGGCCATCGTGGTGGCCTGGCTGGCACGGCTCCATCCCCTCAAGATCGCCATTGCCGCCCTGCTGCTGGCCGGACTGCGGGTGGGGGTCGAAAACCTCCACTTGGACCTTCAGGTCCCGGCTGCTTTCGGGCAGATCATGGAGGGCTTGATCCTGCTGACGGTCCTGGCCGGCAACTTCTTCAAGGACTACCGGCTGCGCTGGCGGGAGGCCGGATGACCGCTGAGATCGTCATCGCGCTGCTGGCGGCGGCGGTCCAATCCGGCACGCCGATTCTCTACGCCACCCTGGGGGAGATTTTCAGCGAGCGCTCGGGGGTCCTCAATTTGGGGGTCGAGGGGATCATGCTGATCGGCGCCCTGGCCGGGTTCATCACGGCCAAGGCGACCGGGGCGCCCCTTTACGGTTTCCTGGCAGGGGGGGTTTGCGGGGCCCTGCTGGCGGCCGTACACGGCCTGGTCTGCCTGTTCTTCCAGGGCAACCAGGTGGTTTCGGGGCTGGCGCTGACCATTCTGGGGACCGGGCTTTCCAGCTTCTGGGGGACGCCCTTCATCGGCCAGCGCACCGTGGGCTTCGCCAAGCTGCCGCTGCCGCTGTTGTCTGAAATTCCACTGCTGGGGGACATTTTTTTCCGGCACGACCCCCTGATCTACCTCTCCTACCTGCTGGCGCCCCTGATGTGGGCCTTTCTGCGCTATACCCGCTGGGGCCTGGGGCTGCGCGCGGTGGGCGAACACCCCGAGGCCGCCGCCGCGGCAGGACTCCGGGTGCTGGCCTACCGCTGGGCCGGAGTGCTGGGGGGCGGGGTGCTGATGGGCTTCGGCGGGGCGTACCTCTCGCTGGCCTACACCCACCTGTGGACCAACGGGCTTTCGGCCGGCAGGGGCTGGATTGCCGTCGCCCTGGTGATATTCACCTTCTGGCGCCCCGGCCGGGCAATTTTGGGGGCCTATCTCTTCGGCGGGGTGATGGCCTTCCAGCTGCGGCTGCAGGCCATGGGCACGACCCTGCCTTCCTCCCTGCTGCTGATGCTGCCCTATGGGCTGACCATCGCGGTCCTGGTCTTCTCCTCATGGCGCGGCCGGGGCACGGAAGCGCCCGCCGCGCTGGGAATCAACATCGAGCCCCGGGAATAGCCCCCAGTGGGCGCCCGGTTTTCAGGAGGCGCACCAATGTCTCAAAACGGACGCTACCGGCGAACCTTCCCCATCTCCTGGGAACAGCTCCACCGCGACTCCAGGGCCCTGGCCTGGCGGCTGCTGGACATGGACTTCTTCAACGGCATCATCGCCGTCACCCGCGGCGGGCTGGTGCCCGCGGCGATCATCGCCCGCGAACTGGACATCCGCCTGGTGGACACCGTCTGCGTGGCCAGCTACACCTGGCAGGAGCAGCAGGGCGAGATCGAAATGCTCAAGGGGGTGGACGGCGACGGCGCGGGCAAGTTGATCGTCGATGATCTCGTGGATACCGGCCGCACCGCCAAAATTGTCCGTGACATGCTGCCCAGGGCCCACTTCGCGACGGTCTATGCCAAACCGGCCGGCCGCCCGCTGGTGGACACCTTCGTCACCGAAGTCAGCCAGGACACCTGGATTCTCTTTCCCTGGGACTCCGAATCCCAGTTCGTGCAGCCCATCGCCGAACGGCGTCAGGTGACCTGATGACCGCCGACCCGCCCCCCATGATCCGCCTGGAGGGGATTTCCAAGTCTTTTGGCACGGTGCAGGCCAACCGCGACATCACCCTGGACATCCACGGCGGCCGCGTCAAGGCCCTGCTGGGGGAAAACGGTGCCGGCAAAAGCACGCTGATGAGCATCCTTGCCGGACGCTACCAGCCCGATCGGGGGCTGATCCGGTTGGACGGTCGGGAGGTGCGCTTCAACAGCGCCAAAGACGCCATCCGCGCCGGGATCGGGATGGTCTATCAGCATTTCATGCTGGTGCCGGCGATGACCGTGGCCGAAAATGTCTTCCTGGGCCAGGCCCGCGGCTTCTGGCACGCCCCCAACGCCCTGGCGGCCCGCGTGCAGGCATTGGCAGCGCGTTTCGGCCTGGAAATCGACCCGTCCGCCCGGGTAGCCGACCTCTCCATGGGCGAAAAACAGCGGGTGGAAATCCTGAAGCTCCTGCAGCGCCAAAGCCGGGTCCTGATTTTTGACGAACCCACCGCCGTCTTGACTCCGCGCGAAACCGACCAGCTCTTCGCGGCCCTGCGCCAGATGACACGCCAGCAGAAGGCCATCGTTTTTATCAGCCACAAGTTGAACGAGGTGATGGCGGTGGCCGATGAGATCGCCATCCTGCGCAAGGGGCGGGTCGTGGATGAAATCCCTGCGGCAACTGTTTCATCGCGCGCCGAACTCGCCACCCGGATGGTGGGCCGCGAGGTGCTGCTGGAGGTCGCGCGCCCCGAGGTAGCACACCGTCAGGTGGTGCTCCGGGTGGCGGGGCTTTGCGGACGGAACCTGAAAAACATCGACTTCAGCCTGCGCCAGGGGGAGATTCTGGGGGTCGTCGGGGTGGCCGGAAACGGCCAGAAGCCGCTGGTGGAAACCCTCTGCGGCCTTTTGCGACCCCAACAGGGGAGGGTGCGGATTCTCGGCCGGTCCTGGGAGGATTTCTTTGCGCGCCACGACTGGGCCGGCGCCCTGAGCTATATACCCGAGGACCGCCAGGGCCTGGCCACCTGCCGCAACCTGAATCTGGTGGACAACTTCCTGCTGACCACCCGCAAGGGGTTCAGCCGCGGCCCGTGGCTGCAGAAAGACCGGGCGGCGCGTAAACTCTCCGGGCTGGTGCGGGATTTCGGCATCCAGCCGCCCAATGTCGCCGCCCTGGCCCGGCAGCTGTCCGGCGGCAATCTGCAGAAAATGGTCCTGGCCCGGGAATTTTTCCGCCGGCCGCGCCTGATCATCGCCGAGCAACCCACCCAGGGGCTGGATATCGCCGCCATCGAGGAGGTTTGGCTGCTACTGCTCAAGGCCCGCGAAAAAGCCGGGGTCCTCCTGGTGACCGGCGATCTGGCCGAAGCCCTGGCCCTTTCGGACCGCATCGCCGTCATGTTCGACGGCCGCATCATGGACATCTTTGCGCCATCGGACGGCCCCCGCCTGGCCCAGATCGGCCTGTTGATGGCCGGCATCCAGCCGCCGCCCCCATCTGCGCCGGCCCCTTGAGACCCCCTCGCCCGTCCAGGCGCTGCGCCCGGTGCTGCGCCATTGGACAAGACCCGTGGAAGTCCGCCCGAGTGTCCCCCGAAACCCGACCGCGGGGTGCCGGGACCGGTCTTTCCGTGATCAATTCATGACTTGATCCGCGGGGGTAAGGAATGCTATAAGTCAAAACCTTTCTTCCTTGGCTGCTTGGCAGCGTTTTTTGGTCACCCCCTCACAGTTATCAAAGGAGGTGTCACGTGTTCGGCTTGAACGCAATATCGGCGCATAACGGCTGGACCATGGCGGTGGTCGGGGCCGCGATCGTCTTCTCAGGGCTGATGGTTCTCTCCTTTGTGATCTCCCAAATCCACAAACTGCTGACTTTTTGGGATAACAAAAACAGGTATTTCAACAACGGGGCGGAGAAAAAAGCCCCGCCCCCCCAGGCCCCCGCCCAAACGCCCCCAGCGCCGGTCCTTTGCCCTTCCGACCTGCCGGCCATGGCCATTCTCTACCGACCGCTGGTGGAAAGCCTGGAGACGCCTTTTCAACTCACCGATCTCTACACCCTGGCCCAGGAGCACGATTTCCCCCACCCCCATCTGACCCTTACCTGCTTTCGCCAGGCCAACTTCCTGATACCCCAGGGAAACGGTTATTTCACCTGGAATGAGCCTGAGGAGAACCCGACAGATTAGGATTGAAGGATCACCATGGACCTGTTTCTTTCGTTTATAGCCAACACGGGATATCTGCTCGCCGACTACCGCCATCTGATCATGATCGTGGTCGGTTCGATCTTCGTTTACCTGGGGGTCGCCAAAAAATATGAGCCCCTGCTGCTGGTGCCCATCGGGTTCGGCATCCTGGTGGGCAACGTGCCTTTCTTTAAGGGTTTCGGCATCGGCATCTACGAAGACAACAGCGTGCTCCACTACCTGTACTTCGGCGTCACCACCGGGCTTTACCCGTCGATCGTTTTTCTGGGCCTGGGGGCCATGACCGATTTCGGCTCCCTGCTGGCCCGACCGGTCCTGATGATGCTCGGCGCGGCCGCTCAGATGGGGATCTTTTTCACCCTGCTGAGTGCCCTGGCCCTGGGCTTTCTGCCCGAAGAGGCGGCCTCGATCGCCATCATCGGGGGCGCGGACGGCCCGACCTCGATCTTCTTGACCGCCAAGCTGGCGCCGCATCTGATCGGCCCGATCGCCATCGCCGCCTATTCCTACATGGCCCTCATCCCGGTGATCCAACCGCCCATCATGCGGCTGCTGACAACCCGCGAGGAGCGCCGCATCCGGATGCCCGATATGCGCGAAGTCTCCAAGCGCGAAAAGCTGATCTTTCCGGTGGTCGGCGTTCTGCTGTGCTGTTTTCTGGCGCCCACCGCGCTGCCGCTGCTGGGCATGCTCTTTTTCGGCAATTTCCTCAAGGAGTGCGGCGTCACCGATCGCCTGGCGCACACCGCCCGCACCGCGATCATCGACACGGCCACCATTCTGCTGGGGCTCACCGTGGGCTGCAGCACCCAGGGGGATGTTTTCCTGACCGCCAAATCGGTGGGCATCTTCATTCTGGGCTCCATCGCCTTCAGCATCGCCACGGCCTCGGGGATCATCTTCGCCAAAATCATGAACCTGTTTCTGAAGGTCAAGATCAACCCGCTGCTGGGGGCCGCCGGGGTGTCGGCGGTTCCGGGCTCCGCCCGCGAGGTGCACCTCATGGGGCAGCACGCCGACCCCACCAACTACCTGCTGATGGACGCCATGGCCTGCAACTCCTCGGGGGTCATCGGCTCCGCCATCTGCGCCGGCATCCTGTGGAGCTTCATGTTGGTCTAATCAGGCGTGAGCGATCCGGCGGGCCCTGGCAAAACCGCCAACAGCTACTCCCGGGTTCCAGAGCTGCCACAGATTTCACAGGTCAGGCCGGATTGTGGCGAAACACCATCGATGGCGGCGGGTGATGTTCAGAAGGGGGAAGGGCCGGCGCTTGCCGGCCCTTTCAGTGTAGGGCTCCCGGGCAGGGGGCTCAGCCGCCCGAGGTCTGGGGAAAGGCTGCATTGGCGTAGAGGTATTCCATTTTCTCCTTGTGCTTGAGCTCCTCGTTGGCCATCTTGAACAGCATGTCCTGTGTGCCGCCGGGTGGGTGCAGTTTGGCCAGTTCGGTGTAGAACTGGTTGGAGCGAAGCTCCCGGTGAGCGGCCACCAGAAACACCTCCGCACTGTCGAGATTCTCCTTGACCTCGGGCTCCTCCTGGTATTCCGCGATCTTGTAGAAGACCACGTCACTCATCCGCATGGCATCCGCAGCGAAATCCCCGTCCCGGTATTGAACCAGGAACGCCTTGTGCTTCTTTTCCTCATTGGCCACGAAGGCAATCGTGTCGCGGGTGGCTTCGTCCCGAACCTTGGCATGAATCCCCATGTAAAAATCGTAGGCTTCTTCCTCACGCTTGATGGCCGTTGCGATCAGGCCTGCGAGTCTCTCGTCCTGCATAGCGTTCACCTCCCGAAGTGGTGCCTCCGGCAACCGGACGTCGACCCGGAACGGTCTGTGAGTCGCCGGATAGCGGCAGTCGAAGAATAGATCCGATCCTACTTGGTTTCAAGGTTGCCGGCCGCCTTGGCGGCCACCTGGCGCTTGAATTTCTCGGCATCGATCACGAACCGCTGGTGGACCCCTTCGGAAATGGCGTCCACCCCGTCATCAGCCTGCAGATGGAAGGTGAGCCGACGGCCTTCGACTTTCTCCAGCCGCCCCTTGACCGTGACGGTGAAACCCGGCGGGGTAGCAGCGGTGTGGCTCACGTCGACATGCACCCCCACGGTCTGCTCGCGGGGCCAGTCGATGTGGGGGTTGATCGCCTGAATGCAGGCAAACTCGAAAAGCCCCACCATATACCCCGTGGCGAACACCTTGGGCATGACCTGGCCTTCCGGAATTTCAGGGTAAAGGTAGGGGACCGTCTTGTTTTCGGGCACCTTGAACCGGAACTCGAAGCTCAGCCCGGGTTTCAGCGAATCTTTCATGGCACGCCTCCCTGATAGCCGCTCTGAAAGCCGCCAGTGACTGGCAGCCCATAAGAGGCCCCGCCGCCGGTTGCCCAAGCGGGGACCGGTTGCCAGTATTTCCAAATCGCCCGCACTTGTCAATCCAAATTCTGCGCGCGCCGCCCCGGGTCCGGGGCCAACAGCGAAAGGCGAGACCTCCGCCGACTTAATTTACAAAATTGTATGAACATGGTTGAGAGAAAACAATTTTGTAATTTTTTATTTTCCGAGAGTGAATCCGAATTTTTAAAAATAAATACAATTACAGCTGGTTATAACGGAACTTCGGCGCGGTTGCGGCCATGGCACACCCCTTGCTGAGTGGTACCCGAAACCCTTCGCGCCACGGCAACCAACCGGTCATCCATTAGAGGAGGCACCCATGAAAAAGATTGAGGCGGTCATCAAGCCGTTTAAACTGGACGAGGTCAAGGACGCGCTCAACAAGCTGGGCATCAAGGGCATGATGATCAGCGAGATCAAAGGCTTCGGCCGCCAGCGGGGCCACAAGGAAATTTACCGCGGTGCCGAGTACCAGGTGGATTTCGTCCCCAAGATCAAAATCGGGGTGGTGGCCGATGACGACATGACCGACCGGATCATTGCCGGCATAAAAGACGCCGCCTTCACCGGCAAGATCGGCGACGGCAAGATTTTTGTCTACCCCGTGGAACAGGCCATTCGCATCCGGACCGGAGAGTCTGGAAATGAAGCGTTATAGAATCCTGGCAGCGACAGCCGCAAATTTTTTACCCCCCGAGAGGAGAACCCAAATGAAAAAACGTCTGATCATGTTGATCCCGATTTTACTGACCGTGTTGAGCGCGGCCGTTTTGTGGGCCGCAGACGAGGCCCCGACGCCGGAATCCAACCGAAACGCCATCGACCTGGTCCAGAGCCACGCCGACTACGTCTGGACCCTGGTGGCCGCCGCCCTCGTCTTTTTCATGCAGGCCGGCTTTGCCATGGTGGAAGTCGGTTTCACGCGCGCCAAGAACGCCATCAACATCCTGATGAAAAACCTGATGGACTTTTCCATCGGCTCGCTGGCCTTCTGGGCCGTGGGCTTCGGCCTGATGTTCGGGGTCTCCAAATCCGGCTGGCTGGGCACATCGGGCTTTTTCCTGAGCGATTTCACCCCGGAGGGCGACCCCTGGGTGCTGGCCTTCTGGATGTTCCAGGTGGTCTTCGCCGCCACGGCCGCCACCATCGTCTCGGGGGCCATGGCCGAACGCACCAAGTTCACCGGTTACCTCTGCTACAGCGTCGTGGTCTGCGGCCTGATCTACCCGATTTTCGGCAGCTGGGCCTGGGGCGGGCTGTTCAACGGCGGCGGCTGGCTGGAAGGTCTGGGGTTCATCGACTTCGCCGGCTCCACGGTGGTCCACTCGGTGGGCGGCTGGGCGGCCCTGGCCGGGGCCATCGTCCTCGGGCCGCGGCTGGGCAAATACGCCAAGGACGGCAGCATCCGGCCGATCCCGGGCCACAACATGCCGCTCGCGGCCCTGGGCGTCTTCATCCTGTGGCTGGGGTGGTTCGGCTTCAACCCGGGCTCCACCACCGCCGCCAACAAAGACATCGCCATGATTTTCGTCAACACCAACCTCGCCGCGGCCACCGGTGCGGTCTGCGCGATGCTGATCTCCTGGCTCAAGTTCGGCAAGCCGGAAGTCAGCATGAGTTTAAACGGCGCCCTGGCCGGGCTGGTGGCCATCACCGCCCCCTGCGCGAATGTCTCCCCCACCAGTTCGGTGCTCATCGGCGCGGTGGCCGGCGTGCTGGTGGTTTTCTCGGTGCTGTTCTTCGACCGCATTAAAATCGACGACCCCGTCGGCGCGGTATCAGTCCACGGCGTCAACGGCGCCTGGGGCACCCTGGCCGCGGGCCTCTTCAACACCGGCGGCACCTCGGCCGCCATCATCGGCGTTCAGCTGCTGGGCATCGTGGCCTGCTTTGTGTGGACCTTTGCCACCGCCTTCACCATGTTCAAGCTGATCGACAAGACCGTCGGGCTGCGGGTATCGCCCGAAGAGGAGTTGGAGGGTCTGGATTACAGCGAGCACGGCGGCAATGCCTACCCCGATTTCGAGGTGCTCTCCCCCCACGGGGCGGGCGTGGCCGGCGGCGTCTTCGGCGGCCCGGGAGCGGTACCGGCGATGAGCCACGGCATGCGCCATTCCACCGAGAACGCCTGAGCGGCCATCGCGCGCATTCAGGGGCAGGAGGGGCCACCCCCAGTGCATACTTTACCGGCGTTCAATTCCATTCCTCCTGATTGAGGGCCGGTGAAAGCCGCACCCGCCGCCTGCCCCCCCGCAGCGGCCCGCAAACAAGGGCGTTTTCGGGCCGCTGCGGCCAACAGGCGCCGCCTCTGGGCCGGGACAACGGGGTCCCGGCCCGGGGACGGCCGCCGCACCCCCCAGGCAGCGATCGCCGGCAGGGAAGCGACCACCGACCTGGGCACCTCTCG
>JAJDNY010000101.1 GCA_022340425.1 Desulfobacteraceae bacterium
CCCAGGCCGAAGGTGGCGCCGATGCCCCCGGACTGCTGGCCAAGAAGCAGGCCCAGGAGGCTGAAATCCTCGATCGCCGCGACCCCGAAATACTTCAAGAGACCCAGCGGGTAGGCGGGATTGAAGGCGAAGTCATAGCCCACCAGGGCCGTGTCGAAGTCCACCAGATGGCCCCAGGAAACGATCAGAATGGAGAGGGCGACCACCGCCGGGTTGAAGGGATTGCCGCCGATGCCGCCGAAGATCTGCTTGCCGATGCCGATGGCGATCAGGGTGCCGGTCGCCACCACCCACCAGGGGGTCGTGGCCGGGATGAGCATGGCGAAAATCAACCCGATCAGGGCGGCATTGCCGTCGCCGATGGTCAGCGGCCGTTTCATGGCCTTGTTCAAGGCCCACTCCCAGACCATGGCCGTTCCCACCGCCACCGATACCACGCCCACCGCGGGCACCCCGTATTGCAAGAACCCCATCAGAACCGCCGGCAGGGCGGCCAGCATGGTGTGGTAGTTGCGCTCACGGATCCCGCTGCCATCATGCCAGAAAGGTGCGTGGGAAACGATGTACTTATTCTGTTTCGACATGTTCTGCCTCCACCGGGTTGGTCCGGGCAAGTTCGTATTTGGCTAACCGGATGTACTGGAAGATGGGGATCTTCGCCACGCAGACATAGCTGCAGAGGCCGCATTCGATGCACGAAAAGAGGTCGTACTCCTCCGCGCCGGCCTCGTACTGACCCGCTTCCAGAAAGCGCACGAGCATGTTGACCGGCATCTGCGCAGGGCAGACGCGGACGCAATCGCCGCAGTTGATGCAGGGGTAATCGGAGACCAGCGGCACGCTGGCGCTGTCCTGGACCATGACCGCGTCGGTGTCGGGGCGCACGGGGTAGGTGTCGCTGAAAACGGCGTGGCCGCGGAAGGGGCCGCCCATGACGATCCGGTCACGGTCCTGGAGGGTGATGCCGGTTTTCTGGAAAACGTCCTTCAGGGGAGTGCCGATGGGGGCCGCCACCAGGGATTTGGCCCCCTCCTTGTTGATCAGGGTGATGCGCTTGACAACCGGTACCCGCCCCTCGGCAAAGGCTCTGCCCAGGGCTGCGACGGCCTCGGCGGTCATAAAACAGACCCCGAGCTCTTCGAAGCGTTTGCCGGCGGGCAGCACCTGGCCAAGGCAGTCCTTCATGATCATGTGGGGCAGCGTCGCCGGGTAGCGGGCGGCGGTGATCTTGACCTCCGCGCCCGAGGCCACGGCATCCTGCATGAGATGCGCCGGGGCGACCAGGACGATGCGCGCCTCCCCCGTAATCTGCCTCAGGACGGTGATGCCGTTTCGCAGCGCCTGGATGTCTGCCTGCAGAATGTGCTGCTGGGTGGCCACCAGCAGATCGTCGTCCACCCCGCAGACCACGATCGTGGAGATGGGGTATTGGGGGTCGTTCAGGGCGCTTAACGGCGGCAATCCCGGTGCCTGGGCCAGATAGGCCGCGGCCCGGGTGAGGCTCGGTTCCGTGCCGGCCTCGCCGAATCCCGCGTCGACTTCCTCGGCGGTTACCGGCGTCACCGTGATGCCGAGAAATTGCTGGCCAAAATCGCCCGGAAAGGGGGCGACGGCGCTGATGGTGCCGGTAACCGAGGAGATCACGTAGATACCGGGGTTATCCGCCAGGGAGATTTTCTGGCCAGTTTTAACCCGGTCGCCCACTTTGCGGTCCAAAGTCGGCGTCTGCCGGGGTGCCAGGGGGAGCAAAAGGGTGACGGAGGCTGCGGGACGGATCGGTTTCGGCGCCGGCAGGCTTTTGACATCGCTGTCGTACTGGAGCTGCGGAAGCGCGTAGCCCAAAAAAGATCTTTTTATCATGGTAAAACCTTCTCGAGTTAGCCGGAATGGGGTGAAAAGCCGTTTATGCCGGGTGATGAATTGCGGCCGGTTTTACATGACGTGGCACGACGAGCAATCGGATGTGCCCGGACCTGCGCCATAATCCTCATGGCAGCCGCCGCACTGCTGGTGAAAGGCGTCAGTGCGCTTGGGAATCTCTTCGGCATCGATTTCACTTTCGTCATGGCAGTCCAGGCAGGCTTGGGGGGGCATTTCGGCGTCTGGTCTCAGGTGGCAATCCCCGCAGGGTCGGAACCGGTCCGCATCCTCCTCGTAGTGGTGGTGGCAATCGATGCAGTCCAGACCAATTTCGGTGCCCGTGAAATGCAGCTTGTGGTCGAAGAGGACCTTTCCGGCGACCCCTTGGAACATCATTCTGACGGGCGGGTCCGGAGTCTTGGCCGGAAAGGCTGCATAGCTTAAGAGCCCCAGAACAAGTAAAATCGCGGCAAGGCAATAAGCTGTCTGCAGTTCTTTCTTGGCAGTCATTTGCTTACATTCCTTTCGAGCAAGGGGTAAACACTGAAGGTTGGAGAGGGATTTGAAACCAGATTTCGCCTATCACACTGGTCTCAAGCTTTCAAGTCATTTTTTTAAAGTCCGCGCTGCCAAAAAACGAAAATAGGGAGAAATTGTGGGGACTTGTCGGACGCCGCACGGGGGGCCGGCCCCCATTGCCGACCGGCAAGAAAGGGGCGCCAATTGCTCCATCGGGTTTCATGGATTACGGGGCGTCGGGGCCGGGCCGAGACGCGTGAGGGGCAAAAAAGGGGGGTGGCAGGCGGCGGCCGCCGTGGCTGATCCCAGCTGCTGGGGGTTCGGGCGGCCGCGCAGGGCCATCAGTGGTCGCAAAGGTTGACACCGGTCACCAGGGAGTCTTCAAGGTAGCCCCGGACCAGTTTTTGGGGTTCTTCGCGTTCGGCGCCGATGACGACGTTGATGCCGTTCTGGGCGAAGAGGTTGAGGGCTTTCTGGCCCATGCCGCCGGCGATGATCACATCGGCGCCCATCTCTTTCAGCCAGCGGGGCAGAACGCCCGGTTCGTGCGGGGGGGGCTGCAGCATTTCCGTTTTCTTGATCTCGTTGTTTTCGACTTCGATCAGGGCAAACTCCTGGCAGTGCCCGAAATGGGCGGCCAATTTACCCTCGGCAATGGGAATTGCGATTTTCATTTTAACTATTCCTCCTTTGTGCTTCGAATTAACCTCAAACGCGGTGTTCGGCCCGGGTTCCGCACGGCGCCCCTAAGGGGCGATGGCGCGCGCCAACTGGGCAAAGGCTCTGGCCACGGGCGTTTCAGCGTAGCGATCCTGGAAGCAGGTGCCCTCGTCGCCGCAGGAAACCATGTGGGGATCGAAGGGAATCTTGCCGAGAAAGCGCAGCCCGAGTTGCCGGCAGGTGCGCTCGCCGCCGCCGCTGCCGAAAAGATCGATCTCGCAGCCGCAGTGGGGACAGGCAAACCCGCTCATGTTTTCGATCAGACCGAAAATGGGCATTTTGACGGTTTTGCAGAAATTGATCGATTTGCGCACATCGGCCAGGGAAACCTCCTGGGGGGTGGTGACCACCAGGGCTTGGGCGTCGGGGATCGACTGGGCGATGGAAAGGGGCTCATCACCGGTTCCCGGGGGGGAGTCGATCACCAGGTAGTCCAGTTCCCCCCAGGCCACATCGCCGATGAACTGCCGGATCACCGAGTGTTTCAGGGGGCCGCGCCAGATGATGGCGTCGTCTTTGCTCGCCGTCAGGGCCTCGATGGAGACGGCGCTCAGATTGGCCGAGTATTGCAGCGGCACGAGCTTCTGGCTGGCGTTGAGGTCCAGCATGCCCTTCAGGCCCAGCATGCGGGGCACGTCGGGTCCGTGGATATCCACGTCGAGGATGCCGACCTTGAAGCCGCGGTTGGCCAGGGCCATGGCGAGGTTGACGGCGACACTGGTTTTGCCGACCCCCCCTTTACCGCTCATGACCAGGAACTTGTGTTTTATCTTGGCAAGGGCGTCCTTGACCGCCGTGTCCTTTTGGGCCTGGGCGGCTTTGGGATCGCCCGGGGTGCTGGATCCGGGGGTGCACTGTTGCATCTGTCATCTCCTCTGGCGGCCGGCGGTGCCGGCTGGGCGCCGCCGATGTTAGACCCAGTGGCCCTCCACGTTGGGGGAATCCACGGGTGTGAGTTGGTTGCGCTTGAACTGTGCGACGGCATCGGCTACGGTGCCGCTGGCCCCCACCACAATTTTGACCCCGGCGCGCTCGAGGACCTTGAAGGCCTTGGGGCCGCAGTTGCCGGTGATCAGGACGTCCACCTGGTGTTCGGCGATGGTTTTGCCGGCCTGGATGCCGGCACCTTGGGGCAGCTCCAAATTCTGCGTGTTTTCCACAACCTCAAAGGTCATGGCGTCGGGATCCACCAGGATAAAATAGGCGGCCCGCCCGAACCTCGGGTCCAACTCCGCGGAAAGTTGCGGGCCGGTGGCGGTAATGGCGATTTTCATGGGGTGCTCACCTTTCTGTTGTTTGCGGGGGCTGGGCGGATGCCGCGCTTCAGCCCCGAATTCGGTAAAAATCGGTCTGGCTGCACGCCGGGCAACGTCCGGGGCGGCCGGTTCCCATGGGTTCATGCCAGGAATGCTGGCAATTGCGGCAGACGAAGACGCGCTCCGCATCGGCCACGATGGTGTAATTGCCTCCGGCCACATTGATGGCCTTGCCGTTGATCAGGGCGTCGGCAACGGCCCGGCGGGCATTCTGGACGATGCGGCCGAAGGTGGCCCGCGATACCCCCATGCGGCGGCCGGCCTCTTCATGGGACATCCCCAGGAGATCGGCCAGCCGGATGGCCTCGCGTTCATCCACGGTCAGCCGGACCTCTTCCAGCTCGATCATCGGAATCCCGCGCGGCTTGAAGTAGCTGATGCTGGGGTTAAAGGCCACGATGCGATTTTTCTGCGGGCGAACCATACATCCTCCATTGTGAGAATATACTCAAAAGTCTATTTTTAATTTCGGAACCGTTGCTTGTCAAGAAAAAAATGGTATCGGCCCAAGCCCCGGGCCGTCCTCCCGGCGGGCCCCGGCAAAGGGCCCCACTATTTTCTTGACAGGTGCCGAACCGGCAAATAAAGTGCTGTAAAATCTAAAAAAGTTGATTGATGACGCGTGAGCCGAGAAGCCAAAATTTTCGACAGGATCAGGAACTCCAAAAGCCTTCCCAGTCTTCCCCAGGTACTGCTTAAACTCATCGAGCTCTGCAACCGCGAAGATGCCACCCCCGGGGAGCTTGCCGAGGTCATCCGCAGCGACCCCGCCATCAGCGCCAAGGTCATGCAGTTGGTGAGCTCCGCCCACATCGGGCTGCTGAACAAACCCGGCAGCCTCGAGCAGGCGGTGGTCTATCTGGGGGCCGGGACCGTCAAGAATATCGCCTTGTGTGCTGCCGTGGTGCTGGTTTTCCGGCGGGTCAAGGGCGACCCGGGCTTTAACCTGGCGCGCTTCTGGTGGCATTCCCTGATGTGCGCCGCCACCGCCCGGCGCCTGGCCCGCTGCAACGCCGTGGTGCCTCCCGAGGAGGCTTTCCTTGCGGGCTTGCTGCACGATATCGGCAAGCTGCTGCTGTGGGTCAATTTCGGGTCCGACTACAGCGCGCTCCTGCAAGCCACCGACACCGGGGGCCAGAGCCTGCTGGCAGGCGAGGCCCAGCTGGGGGCCACCCATTGCGAGGTCGGTGCCTGGGCCATCCGGCAGTGGGGGCTGGACTCGCTGATGGCCGACGCGGTTTACTACCACCACGAGGGCATCGACCGGGTTGGCGACGCCCTGCCGCTGGTCAAAATCGTTTACGTCGCCAACGCCCTCAGCCAAGGGCCGCAGGCCGACCCGGCGGCCGGCCGCGCCGCCTGCGAGCGTCTCTTCGGCCTGGCGCCTGAGCGCTGCGAGGCCCTCGTCGGTGAGAGCGCCGAAGAGGTTCAGGAGACAGCCCGCGCCCTGGGGATGGCGGTGGAGGCCCCGTCTGCGAGCTGGATCGCCGAGCCTTCCCCGGAGGGCGCGCCCCAGGAAGTGCTCTCCTACGAGGTGCGCGACGCCTCGCTGCTCTTTGGCACCTTGGACAACCTGCTGCGGGCCGAGGACACCCGCGCGATCCTGCTGACCGTCGAACGGGCGCTGAAAATCCTCTTTGATGTCCACCAGTCCGCGATTTTTCTCTACGAGCCGGCGGACAACTGCCTGGTGGGCCGCAGCGGCGCGGAAGACCCCCTGCAGCAGGGCCTGCACCAGCAGGTTCTCTCCCTGGCCAACGGGAAGGGACTGCTGATCCGGGCCCTGACACGCAACCTCATGTTGGATTCCTTCGGCTATCTTGGCAGCGCACAGCCGAGCATTGCCGACGAGCAGGTGATGCGCGCCCTGGGCACCGAGGGTATGCTCTGCCTGCCGCTGGCGGTGGGCCAGCAGCCGGTGGGGGTGATGGCCCTGGGGCTTTCCGAGGCCCACTTCCGCCGCCTCACCGGCCGGATCAAGCTGCTGGGCATGTTCGCCCGCCAGGCGGCGACCTGCCTGCACCTCGATGGGCTCAAGAGGCGCCAGAGCGAAATGATTCAGGCCCAGCGGATCGAGGCGGCGGCCGTCCTGGCCCGCCGGGTGGCCCACGAGGCCAACAACCCCCTGGGGATCATCAAGAATTACCTCGCCATTCTGATGCCCAAACTGGGCGAAAATCATCCGGCGGTCGAGGAACTGGGCATCATCCGTGAAGAGATCGACCGGGTGGCCCAGATTGTCCGGCAGCTCTCCGATTTTGCCATCCCCATCAACCGGCCGAGCGACCGCGTGGACGTCAACAAACTGATCCTGGACCTGATCAAAGTCATCGAACCCTCGCTCCTGGCGCCGCTTAAGATCGCGGTCCATCTGGATTTGGCAGAGTCCCTGGGGCCGGTGGCGGCCGAACGCAACGGGCTGAAACAGGTGCTCATCAACCTGATCAAAAACGCCGCCGAGGCGATGGCCCAGGGGGGCAACCTGTTCCTTGGGACCCGCCGGCTGGGGCCGGCCAAAAACGCCCACGGTCCCACCGGCGAGGTCGAAATCTCGGTCCGCGACGACGGCCCGGGTCTGCCGGCCGAAGTCCAGGCGCGGATCTTCGAGCCTTTCAACAGCGCCAAGGGCGGCGGTCACGCGGGGCTTGGCCTTTCCATCGTTCACGGGATCGTCAGGTCCCTGGGCGGGCGGATCAGCTGCCAGAGCCGGGAAGGCCGCGGCACCTGCTTTACCGTCAGGCTGCCGCTCGCCTGAGGGGACGGTATCGCTTCATGGAAGAAATCGACATCAGCCCCCGCATCCTGGTGGTGGATGACGAAGCCCGGATGTGCACCAGCATCAAACGCCTGCTGGTTCCCGAAGGCTACCGGGTGGAAACCAGCACCCGTGCGCCCGAGGCCCTGCGCCTGATCGACAGCCGCCGCTTCGACGTTTTTCTGCTGGACCTTTTCATGCCCGTCATGGACGGCTTTGGGATCCTGGACCACATCCATCGCCAGGACCCCGGGGCGCCGGTGGTCATGATAACCGGCAGCGCCTCGGTTGAAACGGCGGTCAAGGCCCTCAAATCCGGCGCCTACGATTACCTGATCAAACCGGTGGAACCGCGCGAGCTGTTGCGAACCTTGGGACATGCCCTGGAAAAGCGGGCCCTGATGCGCGAAAATCGCAACATCCAGGAGCGCCTGGAGGCCTCCGAGCGCAAATTCCGCTTTCTTGTCCAGAACTCCCCGGACCTGATCTATACCCTCGACCACCGGGGACGCTTCACCTTCGTCAACAGCGGCTTCGAGAAGCTGTTGGGCTACCCTTGCCGCGAGCTTATCGGCAAAACTTACGAGACCATCGTTTTCCAGGAGGACCGCGAAAAGGCGCGCTGGCTTTTCAATGAGCGCCGCACCAAGGAGCGGGCCACCCACGGCGCCGAGCTGCGCCTGGCGTTTGCACAGGATGCGGCCAAATTCCGGCAATGCGAGGTCCAGCACCTGACCATCGAGCTCAAGGCCACCGGTGTTTACAGTCGCGCCGCAGCGACACCTTACGGCCGGTTTCTCGGCACCCACGGCGTCGCCCGCGACGTGAGCTACCGTAAATATTTGGAATACCAGCTGCGGCAGGCCCAGAAAATGGAGGCCATCGGGACCTTGGCCGGCGGCATCGCCCACGACTTCAACAACCTTCTGATGGGCATCCAGGGCTACACGTCGCTGATGCTGGCCGGTTTAGAGCCGAATCACCCCCATTATGCGAAACTCCAGAGCATCGAGGATCACGTCCAAAGCGGCTCGCAGTTAACCCGTCAGCTGCTGGGATTCGCCCGGGAAGGCAAGTTCGAGGTGCGCGTGGTGGACCTGCGGGCGCTGCTGGAAAAATCGGCCGGCATGTTTGCGCGCACCAAAAAGGAGCTCCGGCTGCGCACGCAGATCCAGCCGGACACCTGGCCGGTGGAGGCCGACGCGGGCCAGATTCAGCAGGTGCTGCTCAACCTGCTGGTCAACGCCTGGCAGTCGATGCCCGGGGGCGGGGAAATTTTTCTTCAAACCCGAAATGTCACCCTGATGGGCGACGCGGCCGAAGGCAAGCGCCTGAAGCCCGGGCCCTATATCGAGATCTCGGTCACCGACACCGGCCTGGGCATGTCCGAAGAGTTGCGCCAGCGGATCTTCGAGCCGTTTTTCACCACCAAGGAGCGCGGCCGTGGCACCGGTCTGGGCCTGGCGTCCTCCTACGGTATCGTGGTCAACCATGGGGGCACTATCGAGGTGCTCAGCCAACCGGGCGCCGGCAGCACCTTCGTGGTTTTTCTGCCGGCAACGCGCAAACCCCTGAACCTTGAGCCGGCCGCTCCCCCCGGGGTGCCCGGCGGCCGGGAGACCGTTCTGCTGGTGGACGACGAAGAGAGCGTCATCGCGGCCACCGCGGGGATGCTGCGGCGTTTGGGCTACCACGTGCTGACCGCCCGCAGCGGAGAGGAGGCCGTGGCAGCCCTCGGGGAGCACCGCGGGCGGATCGACATCGTCATCCTGGATCTGGTGATGCCCGCCATGGATGGTGCCAAAACCTGCCAGGCGATCAAGTCCATCGAACCCGGCGTGCGGGTGCTGCTCTCCAGCGGTTACAACCTGGCGGATGCGGGCGGCGAAGGGATCCCCGCCGGGGTCGACGGCTTCATCCAAAAACCCTTCGACATCCGGCAGCTGTCGCAAAAGCTGCACCACATCCTGCGGGCGCCCGGCGCCCAAACGGGCTGAGATTCCCCCACAGCCGCTCTGCGGCCCTGGGCCGCGCCTATACCGCCGGCGCCCGGCTGCAGGCCCCGCAGCGGCTGCAGGCCTCGTCCATGGGGCAGTCGGGGCTGGTGCGGGCCGCCAGGGCCCGCTGGTATTCCGCCTTTAGAAATTCCTTGCGTACCCCGTGGTCGATGAAGTCCCAGGGCAGCAGCTCCTCCAGCGGCCGTTCACGGGTGACGTAAAAGCCCGGGTTGAGGACCGACTGTTTGAAGGTCTGCGGCCAGTTCCACCCGCTTTCGGCCGCCGCCGCCAGCAGCTGCGCCACCCGCCGATCTCCCCGCGACAGCAGCGCCTGCAGAAACCCCCAGCGCGGCAGGTCCGCATGGACCCGCACGTTGGGCACCTTTTGCAACCCCGCGGTGACCTGTCGGATTTTGGCCTTCAGCGTTTTGACCTCGTCCATGGCGGCCCATTGAAAGGGGGTCGCCGGCTTGGGCACGAAGCTGTTGAGGCTCACGGTCAGCTCGCCGATGCGCCCGCGGGAGCGGCTGGAGGCGAGGAAATGGTGCTTGATCCGCTTGCACAGCGTTACGATGGCGGCCACATCGGCGTCGGTCTCGGTGGGCAGGCCCACCATGAAGTAGAGTTTGAGGTTGGGGATCCCGGCGGCCACCAGGGTTTCGGCGGCCGCCAGGATGCTGGCCTCATCGATGCCCTTGTTGATCACCCGCCGCATACGCTCGGAACCGGCATCCGGCGCGATGGTGGCCGTCTTGACCTTGCTTTGCTGCAAAATGGCGATCAGCTCCGGCGTGAGGGCGTCGGCCCGAAGCGAGCTAAACGAGATGCGCACCCCCGTCTCGCGCAGCCCGCTGCAGAGGGCTGTGATCTCCGGCAGGTCTGAAACCGCCGCCCCCACCAGCCCGATGCGGTCGGTGATGGCGGCGCCCTGGCGCAGGCTTTCCTCCAACAGCGCCAGGGGGCGGAAACGCGGCGGGCGGTAGATGTAGCCGGCGCTGCAGAAACGGCAGCCGTGGGGGCAGCCCCGGCCGGTTTCGATCAGGTAGGTGCGCGCGAAGGTGGCGTGCGGGGTGACCACCGCGCTGCAGGTGGCGGTTTGTGACAGGTCCGGCAGAAACACGCGCCGGATGCGGGGCGGTACGTCCGCCAGGGGGGTGAAGGCCTCAAGGCTGCCGTCGCTGTGGTAGCGCGCGCGGTAGAAGGCCGGCACGTAGAGCCCCGGCTGGTTGCGCGCCAGGCGCAGCAGCAGCTCGCGGCGGTCGGCGCCGGGGTCGAAGGCGTCGAAAAAGGCCGGCAGCATCTCCTCGGCCTCGCCCAGCATGAAAAGATCGATAAAGGGCGCCAGCGGCTCGGGGTTTAAAAAGCAGGCGACCCCGCCGGCCATGACCAGGGGGTGGGCGCTTCCGCGATCTTCGCTGTAAAGGGGCAGGCCCGTCCGGCGAAGCAGTGAAAGGACGGTGGGGGTGTCGTTTTCAAAGGAGAGCGAAAACGCCACGACATCGAAAGCGTTCAACGGCCGCCCGGACTCCAGGGTGACCACGGGCGGATTCTGGGACGGGGCGGCATCGGGCGCAAAGGCCCGCTCGCAGACGACCCCCTCCAGCGCATTCAGCAGGCGGTAGACCGTCTGGAAGCCGAGGTTGGACATCCCCACTGAATAGCGGTTGGGATACACCAGGGCCACCCGGATGCGGCCGGCCCAGGGCTTGCGCAGGGTGCCGTGTTCGCTGGCGAGCAGCGTCTGGTGCGGCGGAGGTGGTTTGGGTGGCATGCGTCGGGTCCCCTGTCCGATCCTGCGGCCGGCCTTGAACGCGGCCGGCCGCATACCGGATTAAGGTTTGCCCGCGAAACGCAATGTCAAGCCACCCCTCGGCGGCCGCAGCGCTCAGTCGGCCTTGCGGCGCAGGAAGGTCGGGATGTCCAGGTCGTTGTTGTCGATCACCAGCCCCCGGTAGCCCCCCCGGTAGGTGGCACCGGAGCCTTCGCCCACCGCTTCCTGTTGGCGGATGAAGGTCGGCTCGTCGAAGTTGATGGCGCGCTTCAAATCCGCCGGGGTGACGTCGCGGATTTTGCCGCGGGCGATGTTGCCCCGGGCGCTGCTGACCCGGGAGGCCTCGCGCAGGGTGGTTTGCGGCCCGCCGCCGATGCCGGTGGCGATCACGGTTACCCGCATCTCGTCGCCGAGACTCTCGTCGATGGCCTGGCCCCAGATGATCTCCGCGTCCTCGCCGACCTCCTCGTAGATGCGGTCGGAGGCCTCGGTCATTTCCTCCAGGGTGAGATCGCTGGTGGAGGTGATGTTCATCAGCACCGCTTTGGCCCCGGCAATCGAGATGTCCTCCAGCAGCGGGTGGGAGATCGCGCGTTCGGCGGCTTCGATGGCCCGGTTCTGGCCGGTGCCGATGCCGATGCCCATGATCGCCATGCCCGCCTTGGACATGGTGGTGCGCACGTCGGCGAAATCGAGGTTGACCAGCCCCGGCATCATGATGAGATCGGTGATGCCCTTGACCGAGTGCAGCAGGATCTCGTCGGCTTTGCGGAACATGTCGATCATCTTGGCGTTTTTGGGTGCAATTCCCCGCAGGCGGTCGTTGGGGATGGTGATGACGGTGTCGGCGACCTCTCTGAGGGTCTCGATGCCCTCCTCGGCCTGGCGGGTGCGCTTGCGGCCCTCGAAGGAAAACGGTTTGGTCACCACGGCCACGGTCAACGCCCCGATCTCCTTGCAGATCTCGGCAATCACGGGCGCCGCCCCGGTGCCGGTGCCGCCGCCGAAGCCGGCGGTGATGAAGACCATGTGGCTGCCCTCCAGGGCACTGCGGATGGTGTCGCTGGTCTCAAGGGCGGCCTCACGCCCTTTTTCGGGGTTGGCGCCCGCCCCCAGACCCTCGGTCAGCTTTTCGCCGATCTGAATCTTGAGCGCCGCCTTGGAGATCTCCAGGGCCTGGGCGTCGGTGTTGGCCGCAATGAATTTCACCCCGTGCAGCTGGGCGTCGATCATGTTGTTGATGGCGTTGTTGCCGGCACCGCCAACCCCGATCACCTTGATTTTGGCCGAATTGTCATTCTCCACGAATGTAAATGTCATTCCCCCCTCCTCCTGTTTGGTTTGTTATCCCGATCGTTGTGATTGCGTAGTGAGATAGACGGGTTGTCCGTTATTTTGCCGAGGCCTCAGAGGACCTCCTTGAACCACCTGCGCATCCGGGTCATGACGCGGTTGAAGATGTTGCTGTCGCGGATGCGGAATTTCTTGGCGGCCTGGTTTCGGGAGCGCTGATTCTTGGCGCCGTAGAGCACCAGCCCGACCCCGGTGGCGTACATGGGGTTGTTGACCACGTCCACCAGTCCGGTGATGTGCTGGGGTCTGCCCAGACGCGTGGGCAGGCCGAAAATCGATTCGGCCACTTCGGTCACCCCGTCCAGCAGGGACGTGCCGCCGGTCAGGACCACCCCGGAGGCGATCATGTTCTCCATGCCGGCGCGGTAGATCTCGCGGTTGAGCAGGGTGAACATCTCCTCCATGCGCGGCTCCAGGATCTCGCTCAGGATCTGGCGCGGCAGCTTGCGGGGTTTGCGACCCCCCATGCCCGGCACCTCGATCATCTCGTCGGCCTGGAGGTTGGACGGCAGGCAGGTGCCGTACTTCTTCTTGATGCCCTCGACTTCGTTTAGCGGTGCCCGCAGCCCGATGGCGATGTCGTTGGTCAGGTTGTTGCCCCCCAGGGCCAGCACGAAGGTGTGCTTGATGTTCTTTTCCGAAAAGACCGCCAGATCGGTGGTGCCGCCGCCGAGATCGATCAACGCCGTGCCGAGCTGCTTTTCCTCCTCGGTCAGAACCGCCTCGCCCGAGGCGAGCGACTCCAGGACGATGTCGCAGACGTCCAGGCCCGCCCGGTTGGCGCACTTGACGATGTTGTGGGCCGAGGTCACCGCGCCGGTGACGATGTGGATCTTGGCCTCCAGCCGCACCCCGGCCATCCCGATGGGGTTCTGAATGCCCGGCTGATCGTCGACGATGTATTCCTGGGGCAGCACGTGGATCACCTCGCGGTCCATGGGGATCGCCACCGCGCGGGCCGCGTCGATAACTCGGTCGACGTCCTGCTGGGTGATCTCGGGGCCCTTGATGGCCACGATCCCCCGGCTGTTGAACCCGGTGATGTGGCCCCCGGCGATGCCGGCATAGACCGAGGAAATTTCGCAGCCGGCCATCAGCTCCGCTTCCTCGACGGCCTTTTTGATGGAGTCCACCGTCGATTCGATGTTGACCACCACCCCCTTGCGCAGGCCGATGGAGGGATAGGTGCCGATGCCGATGATGTTGACCTCACGCCCGGTCACTTCCCCGACCACGGCGCAGATCTTGGTGGTTCCGATGTCCAGACCGACGATTATGTCCCCTTTTGCCTGCAATTTCAGGTTTCCTCCTTTTGGGACCCCTCCGGGGGGTCGGGTGCCAGCGGTCTGATCACCACACGGTCGAGGTTCTTGAGGTCGATCATGTCGATCTCGCCAAAGTCGGCGGCAACCGGCAGTTGGTTGAGGACCCGCTCCAGGCGGCGGTACTTGGCCCGGTAGTCGCTGTAGCCCAGGCAGACCGATTGCACCCGGTCGTTTCCCACCAGGGTCAGGCCCATTTCGCGGTCCACCCGGATCTGGCGGATCAAAGACCCCAGCTGGGGGACTTCGGCATCCCGCTGAATCTGCAGAATTTCCATGACCGCGGCGAACGGCAGGCTGCGCGGGGCGCCGCCGACGCTGACATCCGAAAGGGCCAGGCCGGTGATCACGGGCAGGTCGGCCGGGTCGCGGGGTTCCCAGGCCTTGAATATTTCGCCGACGTCGTTGAGCAGGAACTTGCGGCCCGCATCGAGGATCGCCAGGGGTTGTTGTTCCTGGATGCGGATCTGGATCCCGTCAGGCAGTTCGCGGCTCACCCGGGCATCGGAGATCCATGGGTGGGCCAGCAGTTTGCGGCGCGCCAGGTGGAGGTTGACCGACAGGATGTTGACACCGGGATGAATCCCGCTCTGGGCCAGGACCTCCCCGGCGTCCAAGCGAACGGTGCCCTCCACCGCGATGCGGCTGCCCCGGAAATAGTCGCACTGGGTCAGGAGGTCGTGGACGAAGACCAGCAGCAAACTGGTCAGGGTCAGGGCACCCAGGAGCCCGGCTGCGGCCGCGGCGCGCCCCAGCAGGCGCCGCGCTGCGGGGCGTGGGCCGGCCGGTGGGCGCCGGTAAGTGTTTTTGCGGGTGCGCTTCTGAACGACCATTCGTTGGTTCGCTATCTTCTTATAGTGTTAGAAAAATTTGTCAACCACAAAATGTTGTGTATTGTCGCCTGGACTTCCGCGCTTCGAGTCGGCCCGGGCAAGCGGGTCGGGCGCCCACAGCGGTCAGTGCTCGCTCGCACTGCGGGGGGGGCTTGGCGCGGCGTCCCGCTTGGCCAGAACCGCCAGCAGGCGCTCGCCCAATTTCCAAACGTCGCCGGCCCCCAGGGTCAGGAGCAGGTCTCCGGCCTGCAGCTGGCCGCCGAGAAAGGTCACGGCCGCCTCGGGGCCCTCCTGGTAGACCACCTCGCGGTGGCCGTGGGCGGCAATGGCTTCGGCCAGCTGCTCTGCCGCGACCCCCGGCAGCGGCTCTTCGCCGGCCGAGTAGATCGGCAGCACCACCAACAGGTCGGTCTGGTAAAAGGCCCGGGTGAACTCGCCGAAGAGGGCCCGCGTGCGGCTGTAGCGGTGGGGCTGAAAGACCGCCACCACCCGCCGGCCCGGCCAGCTTTCACGCACCGCATCAAGGGTCGCCTTGATCTCGGTGGGATGATGGCCGTAGTCGTCCACCACCGTGACGCCGCCGCTTTCGCCCTTGATTTCCAGGCGCCGTTGGACGCCCTCGATCTCCCTGAGCGCCGCGGCGATGGTTGCAAAGGGGATGTCCAGCTCCAGCCCCACCGCGATGCTGGCCAGCGAGTTGTAGACGTTGTGGAGGCCGGGGAGGCTCAGGGCGATCTCCCCCAGCCGCTCCCCCTGGCGGTAAACGCTGTAGCGGCTGTGCAGACCCTCGAAGGTCACCGCGCGGGCCTGGAGATCGGCCTGGGGGGTCAGGCCGTAGGTCGTGTAGCGCTTCTTGACATGCGGCAGCAGGTCCTGGATGGCCTCGTTGTCCAGGCACAGGACCGCCAGCCCGTAAAAGGGGATGCGGTCGATGAAATCCAGAAAAACCGATTTGATCGCCTCCAGGTCGCGGTAGAAATCGAGGTGCTCCAGATCGATGTTGGTGATCACCGCCACAGTCGGGGAGAACTTCAAAAACGATCCGTCGCTTTCGTCCGCCTCCGCAACGATGAAATCCCCCTGGCCCAAAAGGGCGTTGGTGTTGATGCTTTTGAGCTTGCCGCCGATGACCACCGTCGGGTCCAGCCCGCCGCGGGCCAGGACCGAGGCGATGATCGAGGTGGTGGATGTTTTGCCGTGGGCGCCGGCAACGGCCACGCTGTATTTGAGGCGCATCAGCTCCGCCAGCATTTCGGCGCGCGGGATCACCGGGATGCCCGCTTTTTCGGCGGCGGTCAGCTCCGGGTTGCGGCGGTTGACGGCCGAGGAGGCCACCACGACGTCGGCCCCCTGGATCTGGTCGCCGTGGTGGCCCCGGTAGATGGTGCCCCCCAGGCGCTCCAGCCGCTCGGTGATCTCCGATGATTTGAGGTCCGAGCCGCTCACGCGGTAGCCCAGGTTGAGCAGCAGTTCGGCAATCCCGCTCATGCCGATGCCGCCGATGCCCACGAAGTGGATCTGATATTTTTTGCGGTACATGCTTTCAGCCTTTGCTGTGGGGTGCCGTATGGGCGCCAATCAGATGGCAGCAGTCGGCGACGATCGCCTGGGCGGCATCCGCCCGGCCCAGCTCCCGCGCCCGTGCCGCCATGGCCGCCAGGGCCTCCCGGTGGCGGCGGTAAAATTGAAGCTTGCGGGCCAGCAGCGCTCCGGTCAGGTCGCGCTCCAGGATCATCTCGGCCGCGCCGGCCGCCACCAGCGCCTGGGCGTTGAACTGCTGGTGGTTGTCGGCCGCGAAGGGAAACGGGACAAACACGGCCGCCTTGCCGATGGCGGTGATCTCGGCCACCGTGGTGGCGCCGGCCCGGCAGATCAGCAGGTCGGCAGCGCCGTACTGGGCCGCGATGTCTTCGAAAAAGGCCTGCACCCGGGCGCTCAGGCCCCGTGCGGCAAACGCCCGGGCGACCGCCTGGGCGTCCTGCGCCCCGGTCTGGTGCACCCAGGTGATCCCGGACGGGTCCGGGAGACTGTCGAGGGCCGCCAACACGGCCTGGTTGATGCTGTGGGCGCCCTGGCTGCCGCCGGCCACCAGCACGCGCAGCGGGCGGTCAGGAGGGGCCACGGCCGCCGCCGGCCGGGCCGCCAGTTCGCGGATGGCCCTGCGAACGGGGTTGCCGGTGACCCGAACCGGCGTTCTGCCCGCGGCGCGCCGAGTGTCGGCAAACGAGACATAAAAACGGTCGGCCAGGGGCACCAGCAGGCGGTTGGTGATCCCGGGCAGGAGGTTCTGCTCGTGCAGCGCGATCTTGCAGCCCAGCAGCCGGGCGGCCAGGACCACCGGGCCGGCGGCGTAGCTGCCGACCCCCAGCACCAGGTCCGGCCGGAAGGCGCGCAGAATGCGCAGCGACTGCAACAGCGCCCCTGGTATTTTGAGGGCGGCCGAAAGCTGTTGGCGGCGGCCGCGCCCCTTGATGCCCTCGATTGGCACGGACGCCAGGGGAAACCCGCAGCGCGCCAGCACGCGGCGCTCAAAGCGGTTGCCGGTGCTCACGAACAGCACCCGGTTGCCCGGCTGGCGCGCCATGAAGACCTCGGCCACGGCGATGCCCGCAAAGAGATGGCCGCCGGTACCGCCGCCGGCGACCACCAGGCGCAGGGGCCTCGTCGCCTGACGGAAGGGAGCCTGTGACTGGTCAGGCTTCGGCATGCCCCTCGTCCTTTCCCGGGCGCGGTGCTCCGCCGGCGATGCGGTTGGCGCGCCGGGGGCTGGCGGCGCTGATATTGATCAAAATGCCCACCGCCGCCAGGTTGAAGAACAGCGAGGTGCCGCCGTAGCTCAGGAAGGGCAGGGTCAGCCCTTTGGTCGGCAACAGCCCCAGGGTGACGGCCATGTTGATGCTCACCTGCAATGTCAGCGCAGCGGTCAGGCCCATGGCCAGCAGGGTGCCGAAGGGATCGGCCGCCTGGCGGGCGATGCGGGTGCCGCGCCACAGGATCAGGAGAAAAAGCGCCACGATGACCAGCACCCCCCAGAGGCCCAGTTCCTCGCCGATCACCGAAAAGATGAAATCGGTGTGGGGCTCCGGCAGGTAGAAGAGTTTCTGGTAGCTCTTCCCGATCCCCGATCCCCACAGCCCGCCGCTGCCGAAGGCCATCAGCGAGTGGGTGATCTGATAGCCTTCGTGCTGGGGGTACTGCCAGGGGTCCAGAAAGCTGGTGAAGCGCCGCAGGCGGTAGTCGGTGCTGACCATCATGTAGTAGGCAATCGGCCCCAGCGCCAGAAGGCCGCTGGCCAGGTGACGCAGCGGGACCCCGCCGATGAACATCATGATCCAGGTGATGGCCCCCAGGATCACCGAGGAGCCGAAATCCGGCTGCAGCATCAGCAGGCCGGCCAGGACGACGAACACAATCACGTGCGGCAGAAACCCCACGGCGAATTCGTTCAGCTTTGCCCCCTTTTTGCTTAGGGAGTAGGCCAGGTAGACGACCAGCGCCAGGCGCGCGAACTCCGACGGCTGAAAGCTCAGACCGGCGATGTTCAACCAGCGCAGCGCCCCGCCGGCGGCGCTGCCCAAGGGGCTGAAGCGCACCGCGATCAGCATGGCGAGCGCTGCTGCCAGCAGGGGGTAGGCCAGCGGGCGGTAGACCCGGTAGGGGATGTGGCTGGTGATGACCAACCCCACGACGCCCAGCACGGCGAAAATCGCCTGTTTTTTGACGAAGAAATAGTCGCTGCCGAACTTGCCCATGGCCAGCGTCGAGCTGGCGCTGTAGACCATGGCGATCCCGATGCCCACCAGGAAAAGCACCGGAAAAAGAAGCTGCACGTCGTAGGCTGAGCGCGTCTGCGGAGACCGGCTCTCGGGCGGGGGCTGGCGGCTCATCGGTCCTCCTGCAGGGCGGCCACCGCCCGCCGAAAACAATCCCCCCGGTGGGCGTAGCTGTCGAACATATCGAAGCTTGCGCAGGCCGGCGACAGCAGAACCACATCCCCGGGCCGGGCGGCGGCCCGCGCCAGGGCCACCGCCTGGTCCATGGAGGCCGCGCTGAGGCAGCCGCCGGGACATTCCGGCCCCAGGGCGGCCTGGATTCTCTCGCGGGCCTCGCCGATCAGGATCAGCCGGCGCACCCCGCGGCGCACCGGCACCTTGAGGGCCTCGTAGCTGCCCAGTTTGTCGCGGCCGCCCATGATCAGCACCACCGGTTCACGGAAGCCCTCCAACGCCCGCACCACGGCATCGACGTTGGTGGCCTTGGAGTCGTCCACATAACGCACGCCCCCCACCTCCGCCACGGTTTCCACCCGGTGGGGCAGCCCGCGGAAGCGCGCCAGGGCGCGCGCGACCCCCGCTGCCGTGCCCCCCGCCGCCAGGGCCGCCAGGGCCGCGGCCGCGGCGTTTTCGCGGTTGTGTACGCCTTGCAGCTGCATGGGCCGGAGATCGATGCGGCGGGCCGGCTCCCGCCCGTCTTCGACAACAAGCGACTCGGCCGTCAGGCTGGCCCCCCATTCCCCCGGCCGGCGGCCGGTGAAATAAAGCCGCCGGGCGGGGCAGGCGGCGGTCAGACGGCGGATGGTTTCGGCCTCGCCGTTTAAAATCGCCGTGTCGCCGGCCTGCTGGTTTTCAAAGAGCCTGGCCTTGGACGCCGCGTAAGCCGCCGGGTCGGAGTAGCGGTCCAAATGGTCGTCGCTGATGTTGAGCCAGACCCCCACCGCGGGTCTGAAGGTTGCGATGGTGTCCAGCTGGAAACTGCTGACCTCCGCCACCACGCGATCCACGCTGCGGCCGCTGTCCACGTGCCCGATCAGGGGGCTGCCGATATTGCCGCCCACGAAAACCTCCATCCCCGAGCAGGTCAGCATCTCCCCCAGGAGCGCGGTGGTGGTGGTCTTGCCGTTGGTCCCGGTGACCGCCAGCAGCGGGGTTTGCAAGAAGCGGGCAGCGAGCTCGATTTCACCGATGACCCCCACCCCCCGCCGGCGCGCCCGGGCCAGGGGCTCCAGGGTGTGGGGCACCCCCGGGCTGAGGACGATCAGATCGGCGGCCGCGAAGGTGGCCGGGCTGTGGCCGCCGAGTTCCAGCCGAACCCCCAGCCGCTCCAGGGCCGCGGCGCGCTCCCCGATCTGATGCGCGGGGGCCTGGTCGGTCACGGTCACCCATGCGCCGCGGCGCACCAGGAAACGGGCGGCCGCCTCGCCGGATTTCCCCAGCCCGACCACCAGCACGGCTTTCTGGAACAATTCGATCGGCATTGGTCCGTCAGCTCCGTTTCACCGCAGAGGAGCGCCTGCTTCAGCGCAGTTTCAGAGTGCTCATGGAGATCAGCGCCAGGATGATCGCAATGATCCAAAAGCGCACGATCACCTTGGGCTCCGCCCACCCCTTGAGTTCGAAGTGGTGGTGCAGGGGGGCCATTTTGAAGATCCGCCGCCCCTTGGTCATTTTGAAAAAGCCCACCTGGAAGATCACCGAGAGCGCCTCGATCACGAAAAGTCCGCCCACCAGGATCAGGAGGATCTCCTGTTTGGTGATCACCGCCACGATGCCCAGGGCGCCCCCCAGTGAGAGGGACCCCACATCGCCCATGAAGACCTGGGCCGGATAGGCGTTGAACCACAGGAACCCCAGCCCCGCCCCGGCCAGGGCGCCGCAAAAGACCGTGACCTCGCCGCAGCCCGCCACCGGGTTGATCTGCAGGTAGGCGGCGATCCTGGCGTGGCCGGCGACATAGGCGAAAATCATGTAGGTGACCGCCGCGATGATCACCGGCCCGATGGCCAGACCGTCCAGCCCGTCGGTCAGGTTGACGGCGTTGCTGGTGCCGACGATCACCAGGGCGGCGAAGAAAACGTAGCCCCAGCCGAGATCCGGCGAGAGATTTTTGAAAAACGGGACCGTCAGCACCGTGCTGAAATTGGGCAGGCGGTAGAGCAGGATGCCGGCGATCAGCGCCAGGAGGGTCTGGAGCAGAAATTTGTCCCGGGCGCCGAGGCCCTTGCTCTGTTTTTTGACCTGCATCAGATAGTCGTCGATGGTGCCGATGACGGCATACCCGGCCGTCACCATCAGGGCGATCCAGACATAGGCGTTCGTCAGGTTGGCCCACAGCAGGGTCGCGGCCACGATCGCAAAGAGCATCAGGACCCCCCCCATGGTGGGGGTGCCGGCTTTCTGGCGATGGCTGGCGGGCCCCTCTTCGCGGATGTACTGGCCGACCTGCATCAGGCTCAGCCGCCGGATCACCCACGGCCCCAGGATGAAACAGATGAACAGCGCCGTCAGCCCGGCATAGATCGTCCGGAAGGTGATGTAGCGGAAGACGTTGAAAACCGTCAGGCTTGTGTGCAGAGGGTAGAGAAGGTGATACAGCATAACCAACCTCGCCAGTTCCGTAAAAAACCCAATTTCTGCGTTGCGCCGCATCTCGAGCTCGCTGCGGCGTAAATAATTACGCCTCACTTCTCGAGATTTGCGCGCCGTAACTTGGCTTTTTTACGAAACTGTCAACTTTTGCCATTTCGGTTTTCATTGTCGATCCGGCCGGATGCGGGATTCCGGCTGGCCGCCCCTCAGGGGCCCGCCCAGGCCATCAAGCCCTGGACGATGGTTTCCATGCCCATGCCGCGCGAGCCTTTGACCAGGACCCAGTCCCCCGGCCGCAGGCTTTTCTTCAAGGCCGCCAGGATCTCGTCGCGGCCGCCCTCGAAGATCCTGTCGCGGGGCAGGCCGCCCGCCCGTGCGCCCCGGGCCACCGCCTCTCGGAAGCGGCCGGCGACCAAAAGTCGAAATGGTTCGCTGCGGGCCGCCAGTTCGCCGCTGGCGGCGTGCAGCGCCGCGCTCTGCTCGCCGAGCTCCAGCATGTCGCCCATCACCAGCATGCGGCGCGCATTGCGGCCCAGATCGGCCAGGGTTTGGATCGCGGCGGCCATGGAACCCGGGTTGGCGTTGTAGGTGTCGTCGATCAGGTGGATCCCGCCGGTCAGTTCCCGGTGGACCATGCGGCCTGTGATCGGTCGAAACGCCTCCAGCCCGGCCTTGATTTCCGCGATGTCCACCCCCAGGGTCCAGCCCACCGCAGCGGCGGCCAGGGCATTGGCCACCATGAAGCGCCCCGGCACCGCCAGGGTCACGGTGGCCCGTGCGCCGGGCAAGACCAGATCGAAAGTGGTCCCCAGGGCGGCCGGCTGGAGATTCCGGCCCTGGACCTCCGCCGCCGCCGCAGTCGCGAAGCGCACCACCCGCTGGCGGGTTTCGGCGGCCAGCTCCATGACCCGGGGATCGTCGGCGTTGAGGACCGCAGTGCCGTCGGCGGCCAGCTCCGCCAGCAGTTCGCCCTTGGCGCGCTTAACCGCCTCCAGGGACCCCAGACCTGCCAGATGGGCCGCCGCGACGTTGGTGATGACCCCGATCCGGGGGTTGCAGAGGGCGGCCAGACGCCGGATTTCACCCGGGTGGTTCATGCCCATTTCCAGCACGGCCCACTGGTGGGCCGCCGTCAGCCGCAGAAGGGTCAGCGGCAGGCCGATTTGGTTGTTGAAGTTGCCGATGGTGGCCAGGGTGTGAAACCGCCGCGAGACCACTTCAGCGGTCATGCCGCGGGTGGTGGTCTTGCCGTTGGAGCCGGTGATGGCCACCACCGGCACATTCAGGCGGCGGCGCTGAAAGGCCCCCAGGTCTCCCAGCGCCCGGGTGGTGTCGGTCACCGCGATGCAGGTCACGCCGGCTGCTGCCCACTGCGGCCAGGGAAGCTTGCGGGCCGATTCGGCCGCCAGCAGCAGGCCGCGGCCGCCGGCGGCGACCACGGCGGCGGCAAAGCTGTGGCCGTCATGGGTGTCGCCCTTGATGGCGATAAAAAAATCGGACGGCTGCAGCCTGCGCGAGTCGATGCCGATGGCCGCGAAGCGGCTGGCCGCGGGACCTCCCAGAAGCTCCCCGCCGGTGGCGGCCAGGATCTCGCTGACAGTCCATGGAGGGGGGGCGATGGGGTTCAATTGCGGTCCTCACGGGCCGAGCTGGCCGCATCGGCCAGCGCCCGGCGGGCTTCGGCGCGGTCGTCGAAATCGATGCTGCGCGCGCCCAGGAGCTGATAGGTTTCGTGGCCTTTGCCGGCGATCAGGATCGTGTCGCCGGGGCGCGCGGCCGCAACCGCCAGACGGATGGCGCGCCGCCGGTCGGGCTCCACCGCGTAGCCGCGGGCGCCCAAACCGCGCGCCAACTCCTCGGGGCTGTATGCCTGGACGTCCGCGCGGCGGATGCCTTCCAGCACCTGATCGATGATCCGCGCCGGGTTTTCGCTACGCGGGTTGTCCGAGGTGACGATGGTCAGATCGCTCATCCGGGCGGCGATCTCCCCCATCTGAGGCCGTTTGCCGGGGTCCCGGTCGCCGCCGCAGCCGAAGACGCAGATGATGCGGCCGCGGGCCAGCGGCTGAAGGCACTGCAGAACGTTTTCCAGGGCGGCCGGGGTGTGGGCATAGTCCACGTAGACGAACCGGCCCGACGGGTCGGGCACCGGCTCCAGCCGTCCCGGCACGCTATCCAGGGCTTCGATGCCGGCCCGGATCCTGCCGCCCGGGATGCCAAGCGCCACGGCGGTGCCAACCGCGCAGAGGATGTTTTCCAGGTTGTGGTGGCCCACGAGGCGTGCGGCAAAGGGGATCGCGCCCTCCGGCGTCAGCACTTCGCCGTGCAGCCCGGCGGGGTCGTGCACGACGGCGCGCGGGTGGACGCGGTTAGTGGCGGCGCTGCCCACCGACAGGCCGTGGCCGTTGAGTTCCCGCAGCAGCGCGGCCCCACGGGGGTCGTTGGCGTTGATGACGGCCACGGCGCGGTCGCGCTTGGGGCCGGTGTTCAGATGCTGGGTGAACAGGGTTTTCTTGACCTCCCAGTACGTTTGCATGTCGCGGTGAAAATCCAGGTGGTCCTGACTGAGGTTGGTGAAAACCCCGACATCCAGCCAGCAGCCGGCGATTCTCTGCATGGCGATGGCGTGGGAGGAGACCTCCATGACCACGTGGGTCACACCGGAGCGCACCATCTCCGCCAGCAGGGCCTGAAGGTCCAGCGACTCCGGGGTGGTCACAGGCGCCTTGCGGACCTGGCCGCCGAAACGGTAGGCGATGGTGCCGATCACCCCGACGCTGAAGCCGGCCTGCTGCAGGATGCGCTCCAGGAGGTAGGCGGTGGTGGTCTTGCCGTTGGTGCCGGTGATGCCGACGATCACCAGGCGCTCGGCCGGGTAGCCGTGAAAGCGGGCGGCCAGGTCCGCCAGCGCCCGACGGCTGTCGGCCACAAGGGCCACCGGGACCGGTACCGCGGCGGGCCGCTCGGCCACAACGGCCGCCGCGCCGCGGGCAACCGCATCGGCGATATAGGCGTGGCCGTCGGCGCGCGTCCCTGCAATCGCCACGAAAAGCCCGCCGGGGGTTACCGCCTGTGAGCGGTAGCAAATGGCGCTGATCTCCGGGTCGGAAGGCCTTGCGGTCTCCGAAAGCGGGGCCTGGAGGGCAACGGCGGCCAGCAGTCGGGAGAGTTTCATCCTTCGGCCTCGGTTCCCCGCAGCGCGGTCAGGCGCCCCGCGCCGCTGCCGGGGGTGACGTTGAGGTAGTTCAGGGTGCCGTGAGCGATTTTACGGAAGGCCGGTGCTGCCACCGTACCGCCGTAGTGGGCCTTGCGGGGTTCGTCAACCAGCACGAGGATGGCCACCTTGGGGTCGTCGGCCGGGGCGAAGCCCAAAAACGACGCCACATAGCGCCCCTGGGCGTAGCGGCCGCGTTCGTCGACCTTCTGGGCCGTGCCGGTTTTGCCGGCCACTTCAAACCCCTCCAGGGCGGCGCTTTCACCGGTTCCGCCTTTGGTGGTGACGGTTTGAAGGATCTTGCGGACCTGCCGCGCGCTCTGGGTCGAAATCACCCGGCGCACCTCGGTGGGTGCAAAACTTTTGACCAGGCGGCCGTCCCGGTCGGTCACGGCTTGAACCAGAAAAGGCTTCATCAGCACGCCGTCGTTTGCGATGGCGCAGGCCGCGGTGATCAACTGCACGGCCGAAACCGAGAGGCCCTGACCAAAGGCGATGGCGGCGGTATCGATCCGGGTCCAGCGCTGGTAGGGCGCCAGCAGACCGGCGGTCTCGCCGGGACAACCGATGCCCGTCGGGGTGCCGAAGCCGAAATTGCGCATCGTCTCGTAAAGAGTCTTCTGGCCCAGGCTCTCAATGATCTTGACCGCCCCGATATTGCTGGAATACTTGATGATCTGCTGCAGGGAGAGCCAGCCGTGGGGATGGGTGTCGTGCACCACGTTGCCCCCGATGCGGTACTTGCCGTTTTCGCAGAAAAAGATCGCGTTGGGGGTCAGCCGGCCGGATTCGATCGCCGCCGCCGCCAGGAACATCTTCATGCTCGAGCCCGGTTCGAAGGGATCGGTGATCGCCCGGTTGCGCCACTTGTCGCGGTCGAAGGCGCTGAAGACATTCGGGTTGAAAAAGGGGTAATGCGCCAGCGCCAGCACGGCCCCCGTTTGGGGCACCATCACGATCGCAATCCCCGAGCGGCCCTCGAACTCGTCGACGGCCTGCTGCAGGGCGCGCTCCGTCAGATACTGGACGGTGCGGTCGATGGTGAGCACGACGTTGCGGCCGCCGTGGCTGTCGATCCACTGGCTGACGCCGCTGAAACTCTTGCCGCGGGCATCTCTCAGCAGGGTGTAGCTCTCCGCGGCGCCACGCAGTTCGTGGTCCAGGAAAAACTCCACCCCCTCCAGGCCGTGGCCGTCGGTCCCGGTGAAGCCCAGCGCCTGGGCTGCCAGGGTTTTGCTGGGGTAGAAGCGGCTGCGCTCGGGGATGAAATCGACCCCCACAAGGTCCAGCGCGCGTACCGCCCCGGCTTCCTTGGGGGTCACCTGGCGCTTGATCCAGACAAAGGTCCGTTTGGACGCGAGTTTGCGCTGCAGCTGGCGGTAGTCGAGACTCAGGGCGCGTGCCAGAGCCTTGGCGGCGGCAGGCGCGTCCGCCAGCTGACGCGGGTAGGCGGCAATCGAGGTCACATCGATGCTGACCGCCATTTCACGGTGGCGGGCGTCCACGATGGCGCCCCGGCGCCCCTCGATGACCAGCGATTTTTCGTACTGGTCGGCGGCCTTGCGGGCCAGCCAGGCCCCTTGGTAAATCTGGAGATAGGCGGCCTTGGCGGCGATGACGGTCAGCAAGAGCGTAAAGAAAACGGCCATGCCCGCGGCTCTGCGTCGAATTTTGGGGTGAGCTTGGGGAATTTTCATGGCATAATGATGACCTGGTTGCGGTTGGGCATTTCCAGCCCGAGTTTTTCACGGGCGTAGCGGGCGATGCGCTGGGGTGACTTCAGCCGCTCCAGCTCGATTTTCAGGCTGCTCTGGATCCCTTGCAGGCGCTGGTAGTGATCGGCCGCCCGGGTAATTTCATAGCCGATCTGGGTGCACTGCACCCGGCACCAGGTATAGAAATATACCTCCCCCATGAAGAAAACCATCATCAGCGCCCAGAGGCTCAGGGTTCCGGCGGTGCGCCGGTTTCGGGGGGCTGGGGGGGCTGGGGCCAATTGGTTTTCTCCGTTTTGCAGGGGGGAGTGCTTACAGCTTTTCCACAACCCGCAGGCGGGTGCTACGGGCCATGGGGTTGTCTGCGATTTCGGCCGCCGTCGGGCGCCGCGCCCTGGGGGTCACGATCCGGACTGCCGGTGTGCGCCCGCAAACGCAGCGCGGCAGGTCCGGCGGGCAGATGCAGGGCCGGGCCAGTTGCCGAAAATGGTGTTTGACGATCCGGTCCTCCAGGGAATGAAAGGACAGGATGCACAGGCGCCCCCCCGGCTTGAGCAGCCCGGCGGCGGCTGCCAAAAAGGTCTCCAGCCGTTCCAGCTCACGGTTGACGGCGATCCGCAGCGCCATGAAAACCCGCGTGGCCGGGTGGATTTTCTGGCTTGCGGCGCTCTTGCGGGGAATCGCGGCGGCCACGATGCGCGCCAGTTGGCCGCTTGTAGCGATGCGGGCGTTGCGGCGCTCTGCCACGATCCTGCGGGCCACCGCCGGGGCGTAGCGCTCTTCGCCATACTCCCTGAAGAGCCGGACGAGGGTTTTTTCATCCGCCGAATTCAGCAGATCCGCGGCGCTGCCGCCGGCGGCAGGGTTCATGCGCATGTCCAGCGGTTCATCCCGCTGGAAGCTGAACCCTCGGCCGCTGGCCGTCAGGTGATGACAGGCGATGCCCAGGTCGAGCAGGATGCCGTCCACCGCGCAGATGCCCAGTTCGGCGAGAATCGCCGGCAGATTGGCAAAATTGTCGTGAAACAGGTGATAGCTGCCCTCATAGGGCTGCAGCACGACCCTGGCGTTGATCACCGCCTCGGGGTCCTGGTCGACGCCGATCAAGACCCCGCCGGGTGTGATTTTATCGAGAATCGCGCGGGCGTGCCCCGCACCGCCGAGGGTGCCGTCCACAAAAATTTCCCCGGGTGCGGGATCAAGGAGCGCGACAACCTCGGCGAGCATGGCGGGGACGTGGTGATACGGCATGGCCCTATATTCCCAGCGCGGCAATCTGGTCGCGGGCACCCTCCCTTTTCAGATCCTTCTCCATCTTTTCGTTTTCCTCATCCCATTTTTCCCGCGACCAGATTTCAAAGTGGTCGGTCACCCCGACGAAGACGACCTCTTTTTCGATTGCGGCGTAGATTCTTTGGGGGGGCGGCAGCAGGATGCGCCCCTGGCGGTCAAAGGGGCATTCCGAGGCCCCGCCGACAAAGGTGCGCCGGAAGCGCCGGAAAAAATCATCTTTGATGGGGGTTTCCAGGACCCGTTGTTCCAGCTTCAGCCACTCGGAGAAGGAATAGCCCAGGAGGCAGCCGTCCATGCGGGTCACCATGAAACCGTTGCTGCCGTCGGCACGGGCGATTTCACGGAACTTGGCCGGCACGCTGACGCGCCCCTTGGGATCGATGTTGTGGAAATTGATTCCCCGAAACATGTTTTTCCGTTCGAGGGCCCGGGCGCCCAGGGCCATTACGTGGTCTTGAAACCTGTCGCCGGTCTCGCTGGGGCCGGTCGATTAAGGATCTGACACTATTTGACACTTTTCGTCGAATAAAAGCCATTTCTGAATAAGAGTCAAGGAAAAAGTGCCCGCTGCTTTTTATATTTTGATAGTAATTAGTATTATTTAAAAATTTTAAAAACCGATCCCGGGGTGGTGGTAAAAAGTGGGATGAAAATTAAATCGGACGGGCCAGGGAAACCTTTAGGCCACCGCCCAAAAAAGAGCGCGCGGCAGATTTTTTCCCCATTGGGTGGATTTGGTGCTATACAAAACCTTTTATTTTGCGACCGACAGATGTGCGGCAGAAAACCCTGCTGTGGGCGGGGATGCGCAAAGGCTCCGGTGCGGTCATTGGTTGGGGGCGCCAAAAATTCAGCGTCATGGGAAGTCGCACCTTCATTTTTTTATTGCGCCCCGCTACCGAATAAAATATTTAGCCTCCCACATCGCCTGGGGGCGGAGCCTTCAAGGCCAAACGGGCTCGAAAACGGCCTTCCGATTCCGGTGGGGGGCGGCTTTTAGGGTCGGCCGCGCAATGGCGCAGACCCCTGGCGCGTCGCTGATCCCCGCAGGCGGGGGCCTCCCCGAACGGCCGCTGTGGCATGAACCCGACCAAGGTAGAGGAGTTTATGATAATTGACAGCAGCCATAGAACATTTCGAGGGACCTGAAAAAAAGCTGGAAATCATTTTGAATTCCCCTTGTCCGAACCTTCGTGCCAACCCGGACGGCCGCTGGGAACGGGTCGTCAACGCCAGTCGCAGCTACATCATCAGCAGCATTTCCACCGAAGGTCTGGACGCCTACCTGCTCTCCGAATCCAGCTTGTTTGTCTGGGAGGACCGGGTTTTGATGATCACCTGCGGCAAAACCACCCTGGTGAACGCCGTTCCGGAAATACTGCGCCTGACCGGCAGGGGCAATGTGGCGCGGGTATTTTACGAACGCAAGAACATGCTCTACCCGGATCAGCAGTCCACCCGGTTCGAGGATGACGTCGCCCGCATGGCGGCCTTTTTCAGCGGCAGGGTGCACCTTCTCGGGTCGGTATCCGAAGATCACGTTCATCTTTATTCCGCCGGTGCCGGCGCCCCCAAGGCGTCACGGCAGGCGACGCTCCAGGTGCTGATGCATGACCTGGCCCCCGCGGTGCAGTCCCTTTTCTCCGTCCGCCGGGCCGGGTCCGCCGCGCGGGCGGAAGCCCTCTGCGGGTTGGATCGCCTCTATCCCGACATGGCCCGCGACAGCCATCTCTTTTCGCCCCACGGCTATTCCGTCAACGCGGTCGCCGGCACGAGCTATCACACAGTGCACGTCACCCCCCAGCCCCAGAATTCATACGCCAGCTTCGAAACCAACCGCTACGAGCCGGACTACAGCGGAACGATTCGCCAGGTGGTGTCGATCTTCAAGCCCCGCCGCCTGATGGTGCTCTTGACCACCGCCAGCAAAACCCCCGGCCCCCAGCCCCTGCCGTTCGCAAACCTCACCCTGCCGGGCTATCGGCTGACCCGCAGCGGCCGTCACGATTTCGATTGCGGTGCGACGGTCAGCATCAGCAACCACGCCTGCGCCTGAAACCCGCCCGCCCGCCGGCCGGCGGGCGGTCACCGGATTGCCGCATTTTTCGGTTTGGCAAGCGGCTGGGATCTGCTAAACTGATTTTTCGCAGGCGCCGTAATCCCCCACCCTTTTTTCGAGGTTTTCCGACATGACCGACCAGCGCCATTTGAATCTCTGGGTCCGCGAGGAGCACAAAGGGATCCTGGAGACCCACTACCGGGTCGAAAAAACCCTTTTTTCGGAAAAAAGCCCCTTTCAGCAGATCGATGTGGTTGAAACCGCCGGACTGGGCAGAATGCTGCTCAACGACGGCATCGTGATGCTTTCCGAGCGCGACGAATTCGTCTATCATGAAATGATCGCGCACGTGCCGCTTTTCGTGCACCCCAACCCCCGGCGGGTGTTGGTGATCGGGGGCGGCGACGGCGGCAGTGTGCGCGAAATCCTGAAACACAGCACAATCCAGCGGGTGGTGATGGTGGAGATCGACGAAGCCGTGGTGCGGGCTTGCCGCACCCACCTGCCGTCAGTCAGCTGCGCCCTGGAGGATCCGCGGCTGGAGCTGCGCATCGCCGACGGGGTCGAATACGTGGCGCAGTGCCGTGAAAACTTCGATCTGGTGATCGTGGACTCCACCGACCCGATCGGACCCGCCAGGCCCCTGTTCAACCGCGAGTTTTACGAAAAAGCCGCCGCCCTGCTGGGTCCCGACGGCATCCTGGTCTCCCAGGCCGAAAGCCCCTTCTACGATCCCGAACTCCAGGAACCGATGCTTCGCAACCAGCGGCCCTTCTTTGCGCGGCTGCACCTCTACCTCTTCAGCACCCTGACCTACCCGGGCGGCCTCTGGAGTTTCGGGTTCGCCTCCAAGGGACCCTGTCCGCTGGCCGATTTCAACCCCCGGCGGGTGGCCGCCGCCGGTCTCAAGACCCGCTATTACAACCCCGGCGTCCACCGGGCGGCTTTCATGCTGCCCACCTTCGTGGGCGACAGCCTGGCCGGCCTGCTGGACCCCCTGGGGTGGCCTGAACCTGCGTCCCGTTGAGGAGGTTGCCGTGGCCCCCACCGCCTCCGAGCATCGAAACCCTCCGGCCTGCGACCGGGAAGACGTCCCTGCTGTGGCCGGAGATCCGGGCGCGCAGGGACCCGAGGGGGGTTGCGAAGCCTGCCGGGAGCCGGCCGATGAACTGAGCGCAGTGGTGCGGCGGTTTGCCGAGGGGCATTTGCGGGGCACCCGCGGCAGCCACGCCTGGGACCACACCCTGCGGGTCTGCCGGCTGGGCGCGCGGATTGCGCGCCTGGAGGGCGCTGACCTGCTGGTGGTGACGGCCGCCGCCTATCTGCACGACATCGGCCGGGGGCGCCAGGACGCCTCCTGCGGCAGGCTCTGCCACGCCCTTTTGGGCGCGGAGCTGGCGGCGCCCCTTGTGGCGCGTCTGCCGCTGAGCGCCGTGCGGCGGACGAATATCCTGCACAGCATCCGCGCGCACCGTTTCAGGGGCGATTGCCGGCCCCGAACCCTGGAGGCACGGGTGCTTTTCGACGCCGACAAGCTGGATGCCATCGGCGCGGTGGGAATTGCGCGCGCCTACCTGTTTGCCGGTGAAATCGGCGCCCGGCTGCACAACGGGGCGGCCGATATCGCCCGGACGCGCGCCTACTCGCGCGAGGATACCGGCTACCGGGAGTACCGGCTGAAGCTCTGCCGGATTCGGGAGCGGATGCTGACCGCCGCCGGTCGGCAGCTGGCCGAGGAGCGCCACCGTTTCATGGAAGCCTTTTTCGACCGTTTTTTGCTGGAATACGAAGGAAGGGGGTAGCGCAGATGGGTGTCAACATAGTTGAGCGGATCGACGATCTGGTGGCCGTGCGCCATGTGCTGATCAGTGTTTCGGACAAAAGCGGCCTTGAGCGCTTCGTGCCGGGTTTGTTGGAGATCAATCCCGAGATCCGGATTTTTTCGACCGGTGGCACGTTCCAGCGTCTGGCCGAAATCCTGGGGGGACGCGCCGAAAAATGCCTCACCCAGGTTTCCGCCTACACCGGCCAGCCCGAAACCCAGGGGGGGCTGGTAAAAACCCTGGACTTCAAAATTTACCTCGGGCTGCTCACCGAAACCTACAACGATGCCCACCAGCAGGACCTGGCGCGCACCGCCGCGGTGCCCATCGACATGGTGGTCGTCAACCTCTATCCTTTTCAACAGACCATTGCGCGGCCGGGGGTCAGCGTGGAAGAGGCCCGCGCCAACATCGATATCGGCGGGCCCTGCATGATCCGGGCGGCGGCCAAAAACTACCTGCGGGTCGCCTCGGTGGTGGACCCAGGCGACTACCCCGGGCTGCTCGTCCGTCTGGAGGGCTATGACGGGAGGCTGCCCCTGGCCCTGCGCTTCGAACTGTCCCAGAAGGCGTTCGCCCATACCGCCGGCTATGACCGCGCCATTGCCGATTTCCTCAAGAGCCGCTCACCCGAAGCGGTGGAAGGCTGCTACAGCGGGTTTTAAACAACGCTCCAGCCCGTAGGGCCCGGTTTCCCCTGCCGCTGCGGACAAGCCCGCGGTTTGCCGCAAACCCAAAAGGAGGCAACATGGCTGAGGACCTCAAACAGATGTACCGCACCATCATGGATGATAATTTCCCACCGCGCATGGAGATCAGCTTCGTCGCGGACAACGGGCGCCAGACCCTCTTCTACGAGAAGGTGTCGTGGGTCATCGAGGGGGTCCGCAAGGGCCTGCGCTACGGCGAAAACCCCGGCCAGGAGGCCGCCCTCTACAAACTGGTCAACGGCAACCTGGTGCTCGGCGAAACCCGCACGCTGCAGCCCGGACAGCATCTGGCCTCGGACATCCGTCTGCTGCAGTCGGGCAAGCACCCGGGCAAGACCAACCTGACCGATGCCGACAATGCCCTCAACATCCTGCGCTACCTGCACCAGGCGCCCACCGCGGTCATTGTCAAACACAACAACCCCTGCGGCGTGGCCCAGGCCGAGAGCTTGGAGAACGCCTATCTGCGGGCCTACATGGCCGACCGCGTGGCTGCCTTCGGCGGCTGCATCGCGGTCAACCGCAGCCTGGACCGGGCCACCGCCGAGGCCATCAGCAACCAGTACGCCGAGGTGGTGGTGGCCCCCGATTTCGAGGAGGGCGCCCTGGAGATTCTCGCCCGGCGCAAGAACCTGCGGGTGATCCAGATCGGCAACATTCAGCGCCTGCAGACCTTCGTCGGCCAGCGCTGCGTGGAGTTCAAGAGCCTGATCGACGGCGGCCTCATCGCCCAGTGGTCGTTCGTCTCCCAGGTGCGCACCCGGGCGGACCTCAAACCGGCGGTTTGCGACCACCAGGGGCGGACCTTTCGCATTCAACGGGAGCCCACCGATAAGGAATATGACGACATGCTTTTCGGCTGGCTGGTGGAAACCGGGGTGTCCTCCAACTCGGTGATCTACGTCAAGGATCGCGTGACGGTGGGGATCGGCACCGGCGAGCAGGACCGGGTGGGGGTGGCCGAGATCGCCCGCGACAAGGCCTATCGCAAACTCTCCGACCGCTACTGTTTCGAGCAGCAGGGGGTCGCCTACAACAGCCTGCGGGACGCTGACATCCGACAGGCCATCGATGCCCGGGTTGCCGCCGAGAAAGGCGGCCTGGTGGGCGCGGCCATGATCAGCGATGCCTTTTTCCCCTTCCGCGACGGGGTCGACGTGGGGCTGCGCGAAGGGGTGCGCGCGGTCATCCAGCCGGGCGGGTCCGCCAACGATCACCAGGCCATCGAGGCCTGCAACGAGGTCGGGGCCACCATGGTCTTCACCGGCCAGCGCAGTTTCAAACACTGACCCTCGCCCCGCCGCCGGATTGGAGGAGACCCGTTGAAAACCGAGCGACGCAAGAGGTTTTCGATCCAACTGATGCTGACCATCGGCATCCTGGTGACCGTCTCCGTCCTGTTGATCTCCGCTGTGCTCTACATCTATTTCGGCAAACGCCTGGACCAGGAGTTTCGCAGCCAGATCGCGGCCCGCAAGGGGCAGGCCGAGCTGATTCTCAGCCGCCGTTTCGTGCAGATCAAGCGCAAGCTTCAGGACCTCAGCAGCGACAACGCCATCCGCGTGACCCTCCTGCTGGATGCGCCCGCCCAGCTCCAGGATCGCCTGGCGCGCTTCTACGCGCCGGATAACGGGCTGAGTTTCTATGTCCGCAAGGCAGCCGCGCCGCTTCTCAGCCCGGCCCACTCCGAGGAGTTTGTCGACGCCCTGCTGAACACCCCCCCCGGTGAATTGCCGGCCCCGGAAGGTGAGACAACCCCCCTGGTGTGGTGGTTTGAGACCCCCATCACCAGCAGCGAGGCGCGCCTTGGGACGGCCTATGTACGCTACGAGCTCAGCGCTGACCGGGAACTGATCGACCGGCTTCAACAGCTGGTCGTCGGCGACATCCTGGTGCGCAGACCCGGGGGGCTGAGCAGCCTGATGGGGAACGGCGCGTTGGACCTGGATGACAAGATCCTGGCCCAGGCCTCGGGCACTGCGGCCCTGCCCCTCGGGTCAGGGGACCGCCGGATTCTCAAGCTCGACGGCTACGCCGACCTCTATTTTCTCTTCTCCAGCGAGGATCTGGTCCGCGAAAAGCTCAGGATAGCGCTGTTCATCGGGCTTTTTACACTGGCCGTGCTGACCTTTTCGGCGGGACTGGCCATTTTTCTGGGTCGGCAGATGGCGACCCCCCTGCGGAAAATGGCCCAAAAAGCCATTCACATCTCCAGGGGCGAGAAAAATCTGGCCTTTGAGACCCGTCCCGGCGATTACTGGGAGATCGTTGAGCTTTCCAAGGCTTTCGACAGCATGCTGCGCAACCTCAAGGCGGCCGAGGAAAAGTCGCGCTACAAGGAGCTTCTGGAGAACGTCGACGATGCGGTCTATCTGGTGGACGGCCGGGGCCGCATCCTGGACGCCAACGAAGCCAGCTACAGCCGGTTGGGCTATTCCCAGGCGCAATTTTTGGCCCTCTCCCTCCCGGCGCTGATGGCCCCGGCGGATGCCGAGCGGGTCCTGGGGGCCCTGGACGCCGCCGGCGGGCGGCAGGGCCGCCGGACGTTGGAGACCCGGCATCTGAAAGCCGACGGCAGCTTTCTGCCGGTGGAAATCAAGGTGCGCCCCATCGACTACCGGGGCGAAAAGGTCGTGCTCAGCGTGGCTCGCGACGTGAGCGCACGCAAGGAGGCTGAACTGGCCCTGCGGGAAAGTGAGGAGCGCTTTCGCTCGGTGGTCGAAAACTCGCATGAGGGGTTTTTGATCATCGACGACGCATTCCGCGTCGTGTATGCCAATCCCGAATTCTGCCGGGTGGTGGGCTACCCGCCCGAAGGCCTCAGGGGGGGCGATGTTGCCAAGCTGCTGACCGAGGAGAGTCTGCAGCGGGCCAAGCAAAACTTCTTCGACAGCCTGCGGGGGGACAGGGTGCCGACCCATTACGAATTTGATGTCTTGTGCAGGGACGGCGACACCCGACGCGTCAACGTCAGCACGACGATCATCCGTGACCTCACCGGCAGGCAGCAGGTGGTGGCCCAAGTCCTGGACATTACCGAGCGGATCCGGCAGGAGGCCGAACGCAAGGAGTTGGAAGACAAACTCTTCCACGCCCAGAAAATGGAGGCCATCGGGACCCTGGCCGGCGGCATCGCCCACGACTTCAACAACCTGCTGATGGGCATCCAGGGGCGGATTTCGGTCATGCAGCTCAACCTCTCCGACGAGCACCCCCACAGCGAGCATATCCACGCCATCGGCAAGACCATCAAGAGCGCCGCCGCCCTGACCAAACAGCTGCTGGGCTTTGCGCGTGGGGGCAAGTACGAGGTCAAACCCACCTGCCTCAACGAACTGGTGGAAAAAACGTGCGACATGTTCAGCCGGACCAAGAAAGAGGTTTCCATCCATCGCGACCTGCGGCCGGGCCTCTGGAGCGTGGATGCCGACCAGGGCCAGATGGAGCAGGTCCTGCTGAACCTCTACGTCAACGCCGGCCAGGCGATGCCCGACGGCGGGGAGCTCTTTCTGGAAACCGAGAACGTCACGCTGCGGGCGAGTTTCTGCCGCTCCTACGGCGTGGAAGCCGGTGAGTACGTCAAATTGACCGTGCGCGATACCGGGGTGGGCATGGACGAGGAGACCATGGCGCGCATCTTCGAGCCCTTTTTCACCACCAAGGAGATCGGCAAGGGCAGCGGCCTCGGGCTGGCGTCGGTTTACGGGATCATTCAGAACCACAAGGGCATCGTGCGGGTCAGCAGCCGGGTGGGGCAGGGCACGAGTTTTTTTATCTACCTGCCGGCCTCCGACAAGCGGGTGGTCGCCGAGGCCGGGGGACACTATGAACTGGCCCGCGGCCAGGAAAGCATCCTCCTGGTGGACGACGAAGAGGAGATTCTGCACGTGGGCAGCCTGATGCTAAAGGAGCTGGGCTATCAGGTGCTCCTGGCCTGCAGCGGCAGGGACGCCGTGGCCATCCTGGAGGTCGACCCGCAGGGGGTGGACCTGGTGATCCTGGATATGGTCATGCCGGAGATGGCCGGCGGCGCGGCCTTTGACCGCCTGCGGGCCGTGCGCCCGGATCTGCGCGTGCTCCTGGCCAGCGGCTACAGCCTCAACCGTCAAGCCCAGGAGGTGATCCGGCGGGGGGGCAGCGGGTTTATCCAGAAACCCTTCGATATGGTGGGGCTCTCGCGCAAGATCCGCGAAATCCTGGATGCGTGATCCAGGGGGTGGGGGCTAGCGCAGGACGTCAAAAAAAATTTCGATGCGGCGGTTCTGCTGACGGTCTTTGGCGGTGTCGTTGGAGGTCAGCGGTCGATAGCGGCTGAACCCGCTGGCCACTAAACGATGGGGGTCGAGGCCGGCGGTTTCGGCCAGAAAACGGGCCACGGCGCTGGCCCGGGCGGCGGAGAGTTCCCAGTTGCTGGGAAATCTCTCCCGGGCGGCCGGCGCAATGGGCAGGCTGTCGGTGTGGCCCTCGATGACGATCAGCGTCTCGTGCTGGCGGTTCAGGATTTCGGCGATCCTCAGCAGGAGCTGCTTGCCTTCCTCCTGGATCTCGGCGCTGCCGGAATCAAACAGGATCCGGTCCACGAAGATCATCTTGAGGCGGCCGTCGATCTCCTCCAGCTTGATCTTTTGGGCGCTGAGCTGCTCCCTGAGGCTGGTCTCGATGGTTTCCTTGGTGTCGTCCAGGAGCCGGATTACCCGGTTTTGCAGGCCGATGGCGGTGTTGCGTTTTTGGATCTCCAGTTGCAGGGCGGTGACCTGCTCGGTGAGCTGAAGCGTTCTCTCCTCGGCGGCGCTGCTGCGCGCGGCGAGGGTCGTGATCCGGCTGCGGCATTCGGCGGCCGCCGCCTGGGCGGCGGCCAGCTCCTGCTCCGCCTGCCGTCGTCTGGCGTTCTCTGCCTCCAGGCGTTGCTCGACCCGGGCCTGGTTGCGCCGCTGTTCCAGAAGCTGCTCCTCCAGTTGGGTCTGCCGGGCATACGGAACGCACGCCCACAGCAAAACCGCCGCGGCTGCCAGCGGGACAAGCCGCCAGGTGCGGATCTTAAGGCCTGCCAATTCCATTCCTTTCCGTAAGATCGCTTGCTTCAGGTCGGGGCGCGCCGGGTGACGCCCTGCGGGCGGGGCTATCCGATAAAAACCGACAGCACATCGCTGCGGGCATTGACGTACTGGATGGTCACCTGTACCAGATCCTCCGGTTTGAGGTCAATCCCGATCGACAGCGGTAGCTGGCACTCCAGCATGTATTCGGTGATCAGCGCCAGATAGCCGTTGCGGCGTTTCTGCAGGACGATGGCCTCGGTTTTCTGGCCGATTTTCTTCTCGAGGTACTTCAACGTCCAGTAGCGCTGGCGCTGGTACTGGACGCGGGATACGGTGCGCATCGGGGTTTCCAGGTGGGCCAGGATAGTGGCCACCTGATCGCGGTCGTAGGCGCTGTCCAGCCCCAGCAGGGCCCTGAGCTGGCGCTGGGTGATCATGTCGAAATACTTGCGGATCGGGGAGGTGGCGGTGACGTAAGCGTCCAGCCCGAGGCCGCTGTGGCTCTCCGGCTCGCAGCCCAGCATGAAGCGGCTGATCTGCTTGCGCTGCATCCAATTCTGAAAGAGGGTGCCCTCGTTCTGGCGGTAGAGCCGCTCCCGGGGCTCGGCCTGGGCGCGGAAGACCGCGGGGCATTTGTGGCGCCGCAAAAAATCGGCCATCAGCCAGTTGCCCATGATCATCAGCTCGGCCACCATCATGCGCGAGGGGCTTTCGCGGTTGATCCGGCTGAGGGTGATCTCACCACTTTCGTCCAACCAGATGTTGATCTCCGGCAGGGTAATCTGCAGCGCCCCGTTTTCCAGCCGTTTGCGGCGGAAGGCCTCGGCCAGGAACACCAGGGTGCCGATGGCGGGATCGGCATCGACCATCAGGTTGGCTTCGTAATAGGAAAGCTGTCGGCTGACGGCCACTGTGCTGGCGAAAATTTCGTAATCCAGCAGGTCGCCGCTGCGGCTGAGGGTGGCCATCACGCTGATTGCCGGGCGCAGTTCACCGGCCCGCAGGCTGCACAGTCCTTCCGCCAGATCCGGCGGGATCATGGGGATCTTGCGGTCGGCGGTGTAAATCGAGCTGCCGCGGGCTGCGGCTTCGCGGTCGATGGGGTCGTCGCGTTTGACATAGTGGCCCACGTCGGCAATGTGAATCCCGAGGCGGTAACGGTCCCCCAAATCTTCGAGGCTCAGGGCGTCGTCGTAGTCCAGGGTGGCCTGCCCGTCGATGGTCAGCAGCGGCAGGTGGGTCAGGTCGCGGCGCACGGGGGCGCCTGTAAACGGCGGCGGAGCGGAGCGCAGCCGCTCGCTCCAGCGCAGGCATTCCGCGGAGAATTCCAGCGGCACATCCAGGCGCAGGAGATCGAGGTTTTCGTTTTCCTCCCATATTCCCAGCTGGACGAAAAGCGGGAAAAGGGATTTTTCCAGGTTGGCCTCCGCCCGCTGCACGATCGCCTTGGCGAGTTCATACTGGTCGCTGTCTTTTCCGAAAAGGGTGAAGGACTGCAGGATGCCCAGGGTTTCGGCCACCACCGGGTCCTCCATCGCCTCACGGCCGGTGCCGGAGGCCAGCGCCTGGCGCAGCCAGCCACCGCCCCGATCGATCAGCCGGTTGCGGCGGCCGGCCTCCGCGGCCTGGGCCTGGAGGCGTGCCACCTGGTCCTCGGAGTTGGGGTAGAAGCGGTCGTGACTGAACTTGAAGTAGATCCGGTTCTCGAAGAAGGCCCGTATCACGGCGGACTCGTGGTCACCGGTGGTGTCGCCGTTGAAGCAGAACGCGGCCATGGTTTCCAGGTCGATCCACTCTTCCTCGCTGTTGAGGATTTCCCAGAGTTCGCGGATATTGACCCGATGCATCAGCGACCTGCGTCGGCTGCCGATTTCCTTCAAAGTCTGGATCACGTGATCGCGGCCCATGGCGAGATCAACCCGCTGGCCGCAGCTGTGCGACAGCCGGCTGGCGGAGAGTTTGATCTCGCGGTTGTTTTCGGTCAGCAGGCGCAGTCGCTCGTTTTTGACCTCCAGAATGACGGCGCACATGATTTTCTGGCGGTCAATATATTCAACCACATTCGATGGTTCCATAGTTTTGAATCATAGCAATGGGCCCGTTCAAAGTCAACGCGCAAGCTTACCCGGCAAACGGCCCCCGGCCTCCCCGGCCGCAGGGGTGGTGGGGGCGGGTGGAGGGCGCCGGGCCATCGCGGCGGCTTGATTCCCCGCTGCCGGGTTCTTACCTTGAAGGCGCTTTCGGCTTTGTGCCGTAAAACCCCCAAGTCCCGCATGACGGGCGAAAGGTTTGCTTTTCGTGAAATCCCTGCAGTTCATCCGGCCTTACTTTCGCGAGCGCCGTCTGGTCATCCTGCTGGGGATCGTGTGTCTGATCATCGTCGATTTCCTGCAGCTTTTCATACCCCGAATCGTCAAACGGGCGGTGGACGGCCTGACCCTGGCGGGCATCGACGCCTCCGGCCTGCTAAGCGATGCGCTCCTGATCGCGGCGATGGGGCTGCTCATCGGGGTTTTCCGTTACGGCTGGCGGCAGTGCCTGCTGGGCGCCTCGCGGCGGGTGGAGGAGGGCCTGCGCAACGCCCTCTTCGGCCACCTGCAGACCCTCTCGCCGGCGTACTTCGACCGGGTGCGCACCGGCGATCTGATGGCCCATGCCACCAACGACATCATGCAGGTCCGAATGGCCACCGGGATGGGCATGGTGGCCCTCAACGACGCCCTAGTGATGGGGACTGCGGCCATCGGCTTCATGGCCTTCATCAACCTGCGGCTGACCCTTTTCGTCTTGATCCCGGCACCTTTCATCGTTTTCGGCACCCGCATCTTCAGCCGCAAGATGCACCGCCGCTATCAGGCCGTTCAGGCCGCCTTCTCCGAGCTGACCGAGGCGGTGCGCGAGCGCCTGGCTGGAATCCGGGTCATCAAGGCCGGCAACCGCGAGGAGAGCGAGGCGCTGCGGCTGGAGGCCATTTCCAGCGACTACATTCGCAAAAATATCCGTCTGGTGAGGATCACCGGTGCCTTTTTCCCCATGATGGCGCTTTTCACCAACCTCAGTCTGGCGATCGTGCTGGTGCTGGGCGGGCGCCAGACCATTCTCGGCACCATCACCCCTGGGGATTTCGTGGCCTTCATCAGCTATCTCTGGCTGCTCACCTGGCCGATGATGGCCATGGGCTGGGTCACCAACCTGATCCAGCGCGGCGCCGCCTCTCTGGGTCGAATCGCCAGGATCCTGGAAACCCGCCCCGACATCCGGGAGCACCCGCACCCCCGCCCGCTTCCCAAAGTGCGGGGGGAGATCGTCTTTGAAAAGGTGGGCTTCGGCTATGGCCCAACCGGGGAGCGGGTTCTGACGGAGATCGGTCTGCGGATCCGCCCCGGCCAGGTGCTGGGCGTGGTGGGGCCCCAGGGCAGCGGCAAGACCAGTCTGGTCAGCCTGATCCCGCGGATCTATGACGCCGGCAGCGGCCAAGTGCGGCTGGATGGCCGCGACGTGCGCGACCTGCGCCTTTCCGAGCTGCGTGCCCACGTCTCCTTCATGGCCCAGGAACCCTTCATTTTTGCCGGCAGCGTGCGGGAGAACATCACCTTCGGCGATCCGTCGGTGGACGACCGGCGCCTTAAGCAGGTGCTCGCGGCGGCCGCCCTGACGGAAACGGTGGCCGGGCTGCCCAACGGGCTGGAGACCCGCGTCGGGGAGCGCGGGGTGATCCTCTCCGGGGGTCAGAAACAGCGCATCGCGCTGGCCCGGGCGCTGCTCAAGCCCGCGCCGGTGATGATCCTGGACGACCCCATCAGCCAGGTGGACATGCAAACCGGGGCAATGATCGTGGATACCCTGCGCCAGCTGGCCGGTGGCCGCACGCTGGTGGTGGTTTCCCACCGGCTGACGGCGGTGCGTTTTGCCGACCAGATCATCGTCATGGCCGACGGCCGCATTGCCGCCCGCGGCAGCCATGCCGCCCTGGTGCACCAGGGCGGGTACTATGCGCGCACCTACCGCCTGCAGGAATACGCCCCGGCGCAGGCGAAAGAGGCCCCGCCGGACGCCTGGGCCGCCGGCAACCCGATCCGTTCCTGAGTCCCACAGCCCACACGCAAGCGAGGTGCAGATGCCATCCGAATTCGGCCATTTCGAGGAAGACCGCCTCGACAAGGTCTACGACCTGCGGCTGCTGCGGCGGCTCTACCCCTTTGTCCGCCCCTACCGGCTGTTTCTCTCGGGCGTGATCGGGCTGGTAATCCTGATCACCCTGATGGAGTTGTCCCTGCCCTACATCACCAAGATGACCATCGACCGCTACATCGTGCCCACGGTCGAAGTTGCCGGGGCCGACGGGATGATGGGACGTTACCTGCCGGTTGACACCCGGGAGGCTGCTGCGGCGGCCGTGGTGGCCCGCCATCCGGATTTTTTCAGGACCGAAGGCCCCACGGTGCTGATCGCTTACAGCGATCTGCCCCGTCTGGACCAGGCCGAGCGCCTGGCGCTGCGCCGTGGCGACCTGCGCGGGGTGGGCTGGATGAGCCTGGTTTTCCTGACCATCGTGCTCCTCAACTTCGCCTTGGATTTTCTCCAGCAGACCATCATGGAGTATACCGGTCAGATGACCATGCACGGTCTGCGGGTGCGCCTTTTCCGCCACATCCAGCGGCTGCCGGTGGCATTTTTCAACCGCAACCCGGTGGGGCGTCTGGTGACCCGGGTGACCAACGACGTGCAGAACATGCACGAGCTCTTCACATCGGTGGTTGCCTTCTTCTTCAAAGACCTCTTTCTGCTGCTGGGCATTGCGGCGGTTCTGGTGGCCACCGACTGGCAGCTGGCCCTGGCAACCTTCGCGGTCCTGCCCGTGGTGGTGGTCGCCGGCGGGCGCTTTGCGCGCCAGGCGCGGGAAGTTTTTCGCACCCTGCGAATCCAGGTGGCGGAGATCAACACCCGCTTCGCCGAGACCATCGGCGGCGTCAAGGTGGTGCAGCTCTATGGCCAGCAGGGGCGCAATTTCGAACGCTTCGCCCGCCTCAACCACGAAAATTACCTCGCCGGCATGCGCCAGATCCAGGTTTTGGCGGTCTTTTTGCCGCTGGTGGAGTTTCTGGGGGTGGTGACCGTGGCGACCGTCATCTACTACGGGGGCAGGGGGGTGCTGGGCGGGCAGGTCAGCCTGGGGGCGCTGGTGGCCTTCATTTACTACCTGCGGATGTTTTTCCGGCCGATGCGCGATATCGCCGACAAGTTCAACATCCTGCAAAATGCCATGGCCTCGGCGGAGCGCATCTTCCTGATTCTGGACAACCCCGAGGGCGAGGTGCCCCCGGCTAAGGCCCCGGCCGGATCCGACCCTCCGGCCAAGGCGCGGGCATCGCGGCTGCAGATCCGGTCCCTGGCCATGGAGGGGGTCAGTTTCGGCTACGTACCCAACGAACCGGTTCTGCGGGAGATTTCTTTTGCCCTCGAGGCCGGTCAAACCCTGGCGGTGGTGGGGCCCACCGGTTCGGGCAAAACCACCCTGATCAACCTGATCGTGCGCTTCTACACCCCGACTGCCGGCAGAATTCTGGTCAACGGCGCGGATGTGCGCGATCTGCCGCCGGGGTCGCTGCGGGCTGCCATGGCGCTGGTCATGCAGGACCCGTTTCTTTTTTCCGAAAGCGTGGGCTACAATATTTTCCAGGACCGCCGCGACCTGAACCCCGCAGAGGTGCGCGCGGTGCTCGCCGCGGCCCACTGCGACAGCATCGTCGCGCGGCTGCCCCAGGGGCTTGACACCGTCCTTTCTGAGGGCGGCGCCTCGCTTTCAAGCGGCCAGCGCCAGCTGATTTCCATCGCCAGAGCCTTGGCCCGCGACCCGTCGCTGATCATCCTGGATGAGGCCACCTCGTACGTGGACTCCGAGACCGAAGAGAAGATCCAGAGCGCTCTCGCCAACCTGATGCAAAACCGCACCGCCATTGTCGTGGCCCACCGGCTGACCACGGCCCGCAGCGCCGACCGGATCCTCGTTCTGCGGGACGGCCGGATCATCGAGTCCGGCAGCCACCGGGAGCTTATGGGACGGGCCGGCTTTTACTTCCAGCTCAATCAGGCCGAAAGCGCCCTCGGCTGAAGGGCTCGTGGCTGCGGATGGCCGGGGCTGGCGGACCCGCCTAGTCAAGTGTTGGCCCCTCAATTCAGGACTTGCCAAAACTCACCGCTAATGATATGAGCCTTTGGTTAATTATTCCCAAACCGTTCATTGAGCCATCCGGGAATTTCCGAACCCTGCTGATGATTCTTTTTAACGCCGGTTTTCACGGCCCAACCCATATACCGGCAGTAAGCCGGCGGCTTTTGCCGGCAGGCCGCCCGCCCGGTGACAATCGCGGTTTTTGGGCTTTGGGCAAGCCCAGTGGCGTGTGCCCTTTGGGGCGTCGGACTCACCTAACTCACCATAAGGAGGAATGGATCAATGGCTTATAACGCGGTAGAAATGGCTGACTGGCAGATTTCTGAGGCAGCGGAACAAAATATGCCGACGCCGGAAGATTGGCAGGAAAAGCTCGGTCTCGACAAAAGCGAGATGCTGCCCATGGGACGGCTGGCGAAAATCGACTTTTTGAAGGTCATCGAGCGCCTCAAAGCCAAACCGGATGGCAAGTACATCGAGGTCACCGCCATTACCCCGACCCCGCTGGGTGAAGGCAAGAGCACCACCTCCGTCGGCCTGATGGAAGGCCTCGGCATGCGCGGCAAAAATGTCGGCGGTGCCCTGCGTCAGCCCTCCGGCGGTCCCACGATGAACGTCAAGGGCACGGCCGCCGGCGGCGGCAACTCACTGCTGATCCCCATGACCGAGTTTTCCCTGGGGCTCACCGGCGACATCAACGACATCATGAACGCCCACAACCTGGCGATGGTGGCCCTGACCTCCCGCATGCAGCACGAGCGCAACTACAACGACGAGCAGCTGGCCCGGCTGACCGGCATGCGCCGCCTGGACATCGACCCCACCCGGGTGGAGATGGGCTGGATCATCGACTTCTGCGCCCAGGCCCTGAGAAATATCGTCATCGGCCTCGGCGGCCGGTTCGACGGATACACCATGCAGTCCAAGTTCGGCATCGCCGTGGGCTCCGAGTGTATGGCCATTCTGGCCGTCGCCAAGGATCTGGCCGACCTCAAAGAGCGCCTCAACAACATCACCGTGGCCTTCGACAAGAGCGGCAAACCGGTTACCACCGGCGACCTGGAAGTCGGCAACGCCATGGCCGCCTTCATGCGCAACACCATCAACCCCACCCTGATGTGCACCGCCGAGTACCAGCCCTGCTTCGTGCACGCCGGCCCGTTCGCCAACATCGCCGTCGGGCAGTCCTCGATCATTGCCGACCGCGTCGGCCTGAAGCTCTTCGACTACCACGTGACCGAGTCCGGCTTTGCCGCCGACATCGGCTTCGAGAAGTTCTGGAACGTTAAGTGCCGCTTCTCCGGTCTCAAACCGCACGTTTCGGTTCTGACCAGCACCATCCGGGCCCTCAAGATGCACGGCGGCGGGCCCAAGGTCGTCCCGGGCAAGGCCATGCCCGAAGAATACACCAAGGAAAATTTGGAGCTGGTGGAAAAGGGTGTCGAGAACATGGTGCACATGATCGGCGTGATCCGCAAGGCCGGCATCAACCCCGTGGTCTGCATCAACCGCTTTTACACCGATACGGATGCCGAATGCGCCATCGTGCGCAAGGCCGCCGAGGCTGCCGGCGCCCGCTGCGCCGAGTCCAAGCACTGGGAAAAGGGCGGCGAAGGGGCGCTGGAATTTGCCGATGCGGTCGTCGATGCCTGTGAGGAAGGCAACAACTTCGATTTCCTCTATCCCCTGGAGATGAAGCTGCGCGACCGCGTGGCGACCATCGCCAAAGAAGTCTACGGCGCCGACGGCGTCGACTGGTCGCCCGAAGCCGAGGCCAAGGCCAAGATGCTCGAAAACGACCCCAAATACGCGGACTTCGCTACCATGATGGTCAAGACCCACCTGAGCCTCTCCCATGACCCGGTGGTCAAGGGCGTGCCCAAGGGCTGGAGGCTGCCTATCCGCGACGTGCTGATCTACTCCGGTGCCAAGTTCCTCTGCCCCTGCGCCGGGACCATCAGCCTGATGCCCGGCACGGGCTCCAACCCGGCCTTCCGCCGCGTCGATGTGGATCCGGCGACCGGCAAGGTCAGCGGGCTGTTCTAACTGTCCGCGGCAAACGACGTACCAACCCGGCGGGCCCGGAGGGATCATTCCTCCGGGCCCGTTTTATGTTCCGGCCCCTCAGTCGGCAGGCAGGCGATGCGGCCGGGGCTTTTCAGGGGCGGCCCCCCGTGAGTCGTGCAAAGCGCTTCAGAAATCCCCACCCCCTGTCGATTTAAGTACCGCGTTTACAGTGGCTTAAAAAGCCTTCCGGCGCCACCTGCCCATCTCATCGATGCCTTCCGGCACGGCTGCCTGCAGCCAGTCGGGCCGGGTTGACGCTGCTGGGGGCCTGCCGTTCTTCCGGCCGTCGGCCGAGGGCCCCCCACACCGAACAAGGTCTGTGTCTGCATGAATCTGAAAGGCGATTTCGATCCCTCGTCCCTGGCCAGCATTCTTCAACTGCTGAGCAATGAAAAGAAAACCGGCGTGCTGCGGGTCGTCAGCGATGACAATGAGGTCCGGATCTTCATCCAGGATGGGGCCATTATTTATGCCATGGGTTCCCAGAAGGAGGAGCGCCTGGGGCACCTTCTGATCAGCAAGGGAATGATAACCGCCGAGCAGCTTCAACAGTGCCTGTCCGAGGCGCGCAGCCAAAAACTGGCCATGGGTAAAATCCTGGTGGGCCGTGGCTTCATCTCATCGGAGCAGCTGAAAACCGTCATTCGCAAACAGGCCGAGTTCATCATCTTCAATCTCTTCTTCTGGGACCAGGGCAGCTTCGAATACACCGATGCCCGGCTGAATCTCAACGGGCTGATGGTCACGCCGCTGGACATCATGTCCATCATCCTGGAGGCCACCCGGCGGATTGATGAAATGTCGATCCTGAAAAAGCAGATCCCCAATGACCGAATTGTCTTCCGGATCTCCCAGAAGACGCCCAACCAGAGGCAGATCACCTTCAACACCCTGGAATGGCGCTTCATGACTCTGGTGGACGGCAGCCGAACGGTGCGGGAACTGGTGGCGGTCAGCGGCTATGAGGAATTCGTGGTCTACCAGGTGCTCAACTCGCTGCTGGCATCGGGTGTCATCGAAAAAGACCTCTCCTCGGGAGGCGCGCCGGAAGGCGCCGCCCGCCGCGAGGCAGCCCAGGAAAGGGTCATCGCGGTCTACAATGACATCCTTGGCGGCTTTCAGCGCTGCCTGCTTGGGGCCCACGGCCGCTGGCTGTTCACTGCGCTGGAGCAGTTCAACGGGCATCTGGTGCACCCGGACTGGCGTCGCGTTCAGGACCGCTATCGGTCCGAGCGGCTGCAGTGGGTCGCGGCCGTGATGGAAAACTTGAAGCGCGGTTTTCAGCCCCTGCAAAAGAGCCTGATTCGCAATTTCCACCCCGATCAGCCGGCCGGGATCAACATCCAGGCCGTCAAGGAAACCCTCAAGCGCTTTCAGACCTTCGAGGCCGGCCACGATTTTCTGACCAGCAGCTTGAACGAGTTTGTGCTCAATACCCTTGGCGAAATGCCCCGCATCGTGGGCGCATCCCCCACCCGGGCCCTGATGGCCGATATCCGCCAACGGCTGCAGGCCGCTGATGTTGCCGACCACCCCGTTTCCGAAGTGCAGCGCCTGCAGCAGGACGTGACACGCATTCTGACCGCGGTCGAACATAAAATCCTCGCCGATAATAAGGCGCGGGCCTTTGTCGGTGGCATTTTCGGGGTTTGCGGCAGACATTGAAGCTGGCGGCCGCCATCGCTGCCGGGGCGTGCCGCCGCTGGTTCGGCCGCAGGTGTGGACCTGTATAATTTTGTTTCCTCGGTCTTAAAGTTGACCCGAGCCAAAACCGATAAGAAGCCCTGTGATTGCGCTATTCGGGGTCAGGAAGCGCGGCCCGAAATGATGCGGCGGCCAGCCGATCCTCGGTGACCATGGGCGGCGTTGGACGCGCCGACCGGTTTGCGGAAGGCCTCGGTGAAAGTCCCGCACGGGCCCCGTGGCATGTTTTTGCCGCTATCCCGAATGAAACAAATGTGCACCTTAAACTTGAGGGGACGGTCAGAAAGACAACCATGGACGATCAGCGGGAAAACGCAGACGGCGAGGATATGGGGCTGGCAATCGAAAACGTGGGGCTCTCCATCGAAGATCTCGGTCTTTCCATCGAGGAGATCGGCCGCTCGACGGTAGACGCCGGCCCCCAGCCGGTTGACGGGACGGCGCAGGAATCGGCCACCGACCTCGCCCCGCCGGTCACCCCGGCGGGAGCCGTCCCGGAGGATATGGCGATTCAGGACGCGCCGGCAGGGGCTGCGCTGCC